>JACQGX010000407.1 GCA_016199265.1 Chloroflexota bacterium
CCGCACCATAGGTCCAAAGTCCAAAGTCCAAAGCACGCGGCATGTGTCGGTCGACCTTGGACTTTGGACTTTGGACTTTGGACTTTGGACTTTGGACTGAGTTTAGCTTCGGCCGCGATCTGGTCGCTCGCACTCGGTAAGGACAGAGTGCGGGTCTCAGAGGGTTCCACAATGGCTTTGGTTTAGGCCTGGTGATGCCGTCTCTGCTGCGCTTGGCGCGACTACGCCTCGAGCCGCAGGAGCCGGACGGCGTTGCCGCCCATGATCTTGTCGTAGGCGGTGCGCGAGATCTTGCCGGTCTCGACCGCGTGGCGCATAAAGGTCACCATCCGTCCCCGCGAGGCCTCCTGGCTCGGCGCGCAGATGTCGAGGCCGAAGAGGAGGCGATCCTGGAACTCTTCGAGGAAGGCGTAGCCCCACTCCAGATCGCGGCTGACGGCGTTGTAGCCGCTGCCGGCCGAGAGATCGCCCCACAGGTTGGGATAGTCGCGGAGCAACTGCGGCACCCGGCCGCCCGGCAGCACCGGCCCCTTGGGATAGCTGCCGGCGGCGGGGTCGACCGGACCGACCTCCGTCCAGAAGCCGGGGGAGTGTCCCAGGAATTGGAGCTTGGGGAAGCGGCGCAGGGCCCGCTCGAGCCCGCCCAACCCTGGCTCGTCGATCAGGCCATAGTTATTGAACTCTCGGTTGGTGCAGTGGAAGGTGAGGGGCAGTCCCACCGCCTCCGACCCGGCGAACAACTGCTGTACGCGCGGATCGTCCCACGGCAGATTCGCCACGACCTCGCCCACACCCTTGCACCCGAGCGACCTGTAGTACTCGAGGATGCGCGTGAAGTCGTGCGTCGGGCTATTGTTCTCGATGCGCGGGTCCACACTACAGAACGGGATGAACCGCGACGGATGCTGCGCGCACGCCTCGAGCGCTTCCTCGTTTGACTGCACGAAATGCAGCGCTTCGGGCGACGTGAGCGGCAAGACGACCATTTTGTCGATGCCCAGACGGTCCATGATCTGGACAAGCTCGGCCGGCGTCGCCGCCGTCTCGCCGTTGCGGTTCAGAAAGCCCCGGCGCGGGATAGTGTGACCGTGAACGTCGATCACCGGCATTGTGTCGTTCCCTTTCTTCTCGCTTCACGCGTGCTGTCCAGGGCATCCCTCGCGCAGAGAGCGTGCACCTACCTTCAGTGTCCGACCTCAGCGACTGCGATTATACGCCGAACGTGGCACGTCGACCCGACGGCCTCACAGCCCGGCGGCAGCCAGCCGGCTGAGCAACCCCGGCTTCTTGGGATGCCGGGCCCGCAAGTCCGCCAGGCGCGCCTCAAGCGCCGCGCTCACCTGCTGCCGCGCGCTCAGGTCTCGTAGATCTTTGAGGAGCTCGACGGCCTGGTCGTACTCCTTCGGGCGCTTCACCTCGATGAGCGACTCAACCCGCCGCCAGAGCTCCTCTTCCTGCCCGGCCAAGCCGTCGAGGTAGACAGCGCGCGCCGCCGCGGCTTCGCGTTCCCGGCGCGCCCTCTCCTTCGCCTCGCGCTCGGCCTCGGCGCGGCGCCTGGCCTCAGCCCGTGCCTCGGCGGCCGAGAGCAGCTCCCCTACCATGCGCCCAGCGCCATCCCAGCCGCCACTGCCATCGCCGGCCGGCCTCGGCATCAGCGTCTCGCAAAAGCGGCGGAGCAGCTCGGCACGTACCTGCGCCTCGCCGCCCTCGAACAGACCGACGAGCAGCGCCGTCTTTTCCGATTCCGGGAGGCCATCGATCCAGCGGGCCACCTCTGCCGACGATGGAGTGACCGTTTGCAGCTTGGCGCTCCGTGTGGCGGCGACGGCGTGGCGGCGACGGCAAGCAGGTCGTCGTCGACGCGCAGGAAGTCGGCCAGCGCCTCGAGCGCCGCCGAGAGGTCGCCGAGCCCCGGTGGCACGGGCGGCTCGACGTCCTCGTCCTCCAGCATGCCGGCTCCGGCACAGGCGAGCCAGCCGAGATAGAGACTCCGCAAGTCGCCGGCCGCGATGTCGGCCCGCAGCGAGATCAGTGCCGGCATCCACCCCTCCGCCTCTTCGTCCTCCACCCAGCCGGCGCCCTCCTCGTCTTGGGAGGTGAACTCCAGAATGACGTAGTCGCCCGTAGCGTGCACGTCGAGACCGCCTTCGGCCTCGTAGCGCCGCGCCGTCGCCGCATCGAGTAACCGCTGTGGGAGCCGCAGCATGAACCAGTTCGTCCCCCAGTTGGCCACATAGACGAACGCATCATAGAAACGCTCCATTAGCTTTAAGGGATCGCCCCTGAAGTTACCCCAGTGATAGACGTTCTGAAACCGAGTGGGGGTGATCGTGGCGCGTGTCGACAACGCGCGCATCTCGGCCATCTCATCTTTGGTCAGCGGCCGGTCGATCGCTTGGAACTCGTAGTATTGGTACTCGCTCATCGGAGGTGCTCCTCACCAACGTCGGCCCTGCGTTCGCCCCCATCCATGGTTGTCTGCCCGCTCACACGCGGCAAGGTGCTCCCCCGCCGCAGGAGGACACCTCAAGTGTAAGCGAGCCAGGCAATTGCGCCCGGTGCGTACCAGCGCGTAAGGAAACGTTAAGGAACGGGCAAGCTTCACGTAATCTCTCCGCTGTACGCTTAGAACCGGTGAGCATGCACACCAGATGCGAGCATATCAGGGGCTTGTCAAACACAGACAAGCCGAAAGGAGTGACTACTGTGAAGCACACGCGTCTACTGGTGCTGATCGTGGCGATGCTCATCGCCCTCCTGCCAGTCGCCGGTACCGCCTTTGCGGATTCACCTGTGGGCCTTGGCCAGCTTTGGCTCGACGGCAAGCAGGTGCGCACCTTGCTACCGCCGGCGGCGATGCCGCACCAGGGCGTAGATCCGCTGTTCAAGGTACCCGGGCAAGCTGCAGTGGCTGGGGTTGGCCCCGGCGATGGGGGATTCCACGGCGGCCACTGGCAGGTGTACGACGTCTCCTGGAACGTCACCCCGTACCTGCTGACGTCGGCTACTGCCGTCGCGCAGGCGGCGGCAGCCGGCGACATTACGATCACGCGCAACGCCGCCGCCGACTTCCTTTGCCCGATCCAACCGTAGCCATTAGAATGGCACTAAACCAAATGCAAAGTGAAAAATGCAAAATGCAAAGCGAGGTGGCCTGCAGGTTTCGGCTTGGCTTTGGTTTAGTAGTGCATGCAGGCCGGCACTCTGGCCGGCCTGCACGCTGACGCGCGTGGTTGCCACCTATCTCCGGGCTGACAGGGGTGTTGACCGATGAGTGGCGCGCGCATCCTCGTCGTGGACGACGAGCCGATCGTCCGAGAGGTAGTCGAACGGTACCTGACGCGCGAGGGCTACACCGTGCGCGGCGCTTCCGACGGTGAGACGGCGCTGCGCATGGCACGCGCCGAGCAGCCGGATCTGGTCGTCCTCGACTTGATGCTTCCGGGCGTCGGTGGCCTGGATGTGTGCAGCAGGCTCCGGACGTACAGCGCCGTCCCGATCATCGTGCTGACCGCCAAAGGCGAAGAAACGGACAAGATCGTCGGTCTCGGGCTTGGCGCCGACGACTACATCGTCAAGCCGTTTAGCCCGGGCGAACTCGTCGCGCGCGTCCGAGCCGTCCTGCGCCGAACGCACGCTTTACCATCCGAATCGCCGTTCGGACAGGCGATCATGCGCTTCGACGATCTGGTGATCAACCCGCAGGCGCGAACGGCGGAAACCGCAACCGGACAGGCCGAGCTCACGCCGAAGGAGTTTGATCTGCTGGCATTCCTGGCCAGCCACCCCAACCAGGCCTTCACGCGTGGGCAACTGCTCGACACCGTGTGGGGATACGCCGATGCCATCGACGCGAGCACGGTGACGGTGCACATACGACGCCTGCGAGAAAAGGTGGAATCGGCGCCGATGCGGCCCCGCCACCTGAAGACGGTGTGGGGCGTGGGCTACAGATTCGAACCGTAGGTGGTGCAGCGGAACCACAAATGGGTAGGCCAAATGGGTAGCAGCTTGGCGGCCACAGACGAACGCCAGGCGTGGATTGTGGCCGGTCGCTTGGGCCTTGTGGCGCTGCTCGCGCTCGTGGCCGTGCTGGCGCTGGCCGCCGCGGTGCTGAAACCGCCGCGGCAGGATCTTGAGCTGCTGGCGCTCTTCCTCGCCGGTTCTGGCCTGTTTTCGTTAGTAGCGGGCGCGCTGGTCGCACGGCTTGGGTGGCGGCTGCGCTGGGGCGGACTCCGCCTCAAACTCGCATTGGCCATCGCCACCGGCATCGTCGTCGCCCTAGCCAATGTGGCCATCACGGCCTTCTTGATGTTCCTATCGCCGCACGACCTGGCACTACTGAGCGTGCTACTTGGCTTCGCCTTGGTGGTGTCGCTCGCCATCGGGGTCTCCCTCTCTGAGATGCTCACCGCTTCGCTCCGGCAGCTCGCAACGGGCGCCAGGCGGCTGGCCGGCGGCGACCTGTCCGCGCGTGTCGGCGTATCGGCGTATACGGCACACGACGAACTGGGCGAACTGGCGAAGGCGTTTAACGAGATGGCCGAGCGCCTCGAAGTGTCGTTCCACCGCGAGCGCGACCTCGAGCAGGCCCGCCGGGACCTGGTTGCGGCGGTCTCTCATGATCTGCGCACGCCGCTCGCGGCGCTGCAGGCGATGGTCGAGGCGCTGCACGACGGCGTCGTCAGCGACCCCGCCACCGTGCAGCGCTACCTGGGCATCATGAACGTCGAGATCCGGAGCCTGAGCGCACTGATCGACGACCTCTTCGAGCTCAGCCAGCTCGACGCGGGCGTGCTGTGTCTCCAGTTGGAGGCTGGCCTGATCCAGGACCTCATCTCCGACAGCCTGGAAGCTCTGCAGACGCAGGCGCGCCGGAACGGATTGAGGTTGCGCGGCGCCGTCGACGAGGCCATCGAGCCGGTGCTCATGGACGCGGCCAAGGTACAGCGAGTCCTCTATAACCTGGTGCAGAACGCCATCCGGCACACGCCTGCGGACGGAACGGTCGTGCTGGAAGCATACGACGGCGGCTCAGAAGTCCAGGTGAGTGTCGCCGACGACGGCGAAGGTATCCCCGAGGCAGACTTGCCGCGCATCTTCGACCGGTTCTACCGCGGGACGCCCGCGCGCTCGCGCGCGCTGGGTGGCGCCGGGTTGGGCCTGGCCATCGCCCGCGGGCTGGTGGAGGCGCACGGCGGCCGCATCTGGGTGGAATCTGCGCTCGGGCAGGGCACGAAATTCACCTTCACGCTGCCCAAGGCCTCGCCGGCACCTCAGCCGGCACTCCCGGCACACCGAATCGCCGCGTAAGTGCGGTTGCCGCTCGCGAAGTCGCTACACAGTCGCTACACTATGCTTCCCACGCTGGAACGGACACCGGCCGCCGGCGGGCGGGGGTAAACACCGGCGAGCAAGCAGAAGACGAAAGAGCAGACGATGGCGACGATGGCACAAACAAGAGAACTCCCTCAGGTGATGGACCAGTTGGGCTGGGATCAGGTGACACCGCAGAACCTGAGTTTCCTCAAGGCCATTGGCGTGGATTGTTTGCGCGTCCACGTTCCGCCGCCCTTTGCCGACGGCCAGGAGCACACCGACGAATTCAAGAGGATCAAGGGCTTCATCGAGCAACACGGCCTGCAACTGGCTGCGTTGCACGCCAGCGGCGTGCCGAAAGACAAGATCGTGTACGGCAAGGAGGGGCGGGAGGAGCAATTGCGCAACTGGTGTACCGTCGTCCGCGCGATTGGCGCCGCCGGCGTGCCCATCACCGGCCTCACCTTCCAACCGATCGGCCACTTCCGCACGGCGCCGACGCCGGGGCGTGGCGGCGCCCGCTACAGCACCTTTGACATGGAGGAATACCGGCGGAATCCGCGCGAGTACCCCGGACGCGAGCTGAGCGAGGACAAGCTCTGGGAGAGCGCCGAGTGGTTTTTCAAGCGCGTGGTGCCGGTGGCCGAGGAGGCGGGCGTGCGTATCGCGCTGCACCCGGACGATCCGCCGATCCCCGACCCGCTGGGCGGCGCCGCACGGATCGTCACCAGCCTCGAGAACTACGACCGGATCTATAACGCCGCACCCAGTCCGGCGAACGCGATGCTCTTCTGCCAGGGATGCTTCGCCGAGATGGGCGAGGACATCTACGAGGCGATCGCCTACGCCGCCTCGGCCGGGCGCATTGCTTACGTGCACTTCCGGGACATCCGCGGCACGCCGTACGACTTCCAGGAAGTGTTTGTCGACGAAGGGCAGAATGACATGGTCCGGGCGCTGGAGACGTACCGTGACAACGGGTTCTACGGCCCCTTCATGATGGACCACACCCCACGCATGCCCGAGGGCTTCGACTCCTGGCACGGCCACGCCTACGCCAACGGCTACATCAAGGCGTTGATCAAAGCGGTGTACCGGCAATAGGATTCAATCACCGGCCGTCCACTCCCTATCGGCTCCGACGACGCCGCACGTGGCCAAACATCCGGAACACCCGGTTGGGAACACCCGGTTGCACCCGAGGGTGCTGATGATGGAGGTAGTCGCTTTGAGAATAGAGGTGTTCCCGACAGAAGGTGTATGATGGCGGCGTGTGGCGCTGCATTGCGCAGCGATTGAGTGTAGGTGTCATCGCCAAGTTACGGTCAGGAGGAACTGATGAGCTATCTGGCCCAGGGCAGAAATGGGCCCGGCGTGACGCGCCGGCGCGTCGTGCTGGGAATGAGCGGCGGCGTTGGTGCGGCGGCGCTGGCGGGGTGCGGCCCAACCGCGCCAAGCGGGAACGAGGCGGTACCGTCGCGAGCGCCGCAAGAGGTGACGTGGTCGATCTACGGCGACCAGACGACCCGGCCATTCTTCGACGCGATCACCGACCGCTTCAACCAGCAGAATGCCGGCAAGCACGTCGCCGTGCTCAACCTGGTCGCCGGCAGCGAGTACATCGACAAGACGCTCGCCGCCCTTGCCGCCGACGCGCCGTCGGACGTGTTCCTGACGTACGCGCAGTACAAGCCGGCGTGGGTGAAGAAGAATCTCCTGCTCGACGTCTCCAGCCGGTTCAGGACCAGCAAGGTGGTCAACACCAAAATGTACTACCAACCGGTGGTCGACGCGATCAGCTACCAGGGCAAGCAGTGGGGCACGCCGTGGGGGTACAACGCGACGATGATGTTCATCGTGGTCGACCGGTTCACCGAGCGCAACATCGCGCTGCCGAGCCCGAACTGGACGATGCCGGACTATGCCGCGCTGGCCAAGAGACTGACCGACCCGGAGAAGAAGATCTTCGGCACGACCAACGCCGCCAATGTGGCGGGGCAGTCGATGTTCTCGCTGATGTGGAACTACGGCAAGCACTACTGGGTCGACGCGAACGAGACGAAGTCGCTGGTCAACTCCGAGGGGGCGATCGAGATGTTCAGGGCGTTCCAGGACATGCAATTCAGGGACATGACCGTGCCGTGGAGCGGCAATCCGCCGAAGCCCGAGTTTGGGTTCAACCAGGGCGCCATCGCCATGTCGATCCAGTACACCTCGGTCGCCTCGTACAACCTGGTGAACACGTTCGAGAAGCAGAACACCTCCTTTGCGTGGAAGATGCACACGTTCCCAAAGGGACCGAAGGACCAGCAGCACTTCTCGCAGGGACACATCTGGAGCATCGCGAAGACGCACAAGCAGCCCGACCGCGCGTGGGTGATGGCCGAATGGCTGGGGAGCATGGAAGCCGAGAAGGTGTGGGCCGAGACGGGGCGCACGCCACCACAGGTACCGAACCAGGAGTTGTGGAGCACGTTCTTTGGCCGCTGGCCGGCGGAGACGCGCAAGGAGTCGATCGACTTCATCCTCAATACGCTGTACAAGGGGAAAGCGGTCAACTTCCAGTACTGGTCGACGTTCTACGACTGTGAGCCGATCATGAAAGCAGCGCTGGCCGACGTGTATGGCCCCAAGCAGGTCCCACCAAAGACGGCGATGGACGACGCCGCGCGCAAGATCGATGAGGTGCTCCGCCGGTGACGTTCGGATTGTGGTGGTGCCATAATCCCGTAGGGAGGGCCCATGCAGCCACGAGCAATCTTTGTGACCGACGATAGGCGGATGCGCGACGGGCAACTCGATCCGACCGACGAGCAGGTGCTGCGCGACGCGGGCGGCGGTGGTCCGGTCATGCAGGTATCGGCGGAAGAGGCGTTGAAGCTGGTGGACGCCGAGCGCGGCACCAACACCGGGTTCCCCTCGTCGCCTCCGCCGTCAGACCGCGTCCGCGCGCTCAAGCCGGATGAGATCCAAGAGATGGCCAAGCATGCCGACGCGACGGTCAAGTATTTCCGGCACGAGGCGGCCCGGTTGATGAGCGCCGAGCGTGCCGAAGTCGTCCGTAAGCTGCGCGTCGACAAACGCTACACGTGGCGCAAGGTGGCGCGGACGTGCAGCGAAGCCTGGAAGACCGACTGGGAGAGCAACCAGCTTGCCGGCATGGCGGTGTGTGAAGCCGCCGCCAAGTACTTCCTGGAGGACTACATGAAGCCGCCGTGGAACTAACGCGTGCGTGCGGCCTCGAAGGCACCGCTGCTGTGCCGTGAGCTCTGGCTTCGCTTCGCCGGGAGGCACGGCAGCACCCCACAATAGAGAGGAGTGCTATCCCCCTCATGGTGCCGTCTCGTCCTGCCCTCCCTTCGGCCAGATAGCCTGGCTGGCCTTATACGCGGCACCCCGTTCAACGCTTTGCTCGTCCTACCTCGAAGCTGTATGCTCGTTCCGGCCATCGGCGGCACCTCCTTCAGGTAGCGGCCGTGGAGCATGGCGCCGATGCTACGGTCGTCGTCGCCTCACGCGTAGCGTTTCAGACAGTTTGCTAGACGTCTACACATTGGTTGACATAGAGAAGGGTCGGTCCTGTAAGGAGCTTCGCCATGAACGTCTCGACGCTACCGGCCGCCCCGGTTTCTGCTCGGCCGATGACCGCTGTCCCCGCCCGTTCGGGAGAGTACCTGCGCTTGATCGAGACGTTTGCCGGGACTGCGTTGCTGGCCCTCGCCGGCGAGGCCAGTACGGATTGGCCAGAGGGTTTCGTGGCTCCGGTTGCCCTCACGGCCATGGCCGCCCTTGCGCTCGTGGCGCTGTGGAAGCGGCTACGCAGGTGGACCGCTCCGCTGCTGCAGCACCACTTTTGGCCGCGCTGGATCGTGCGCGCTCAGGCCGCCGTTCGTGACCAGCGTGAGGGGTTGCCGACCGAAGATGCCTTGCCTTCGCCGGTCACGGGGCCCACGGCCGCGCCGACGGTGTTCTTCACGCAGCGAGAGCTGGAGATACTGCGGCTTGTGGCGCAGGGAGAACGCGACAAGGACATCGCTCGCACGCTGTGCATCGAGGAAGCGACGGTGCGCTACCACCTCAACCGCACGTTCGGGAAGCTCGGCGCCAGGTCTCGCGCCCACGTGGTGTGGCTGGCCTGTGAGGCCGGCCTGCTGCCCTGACGGCCGCAAGACACAACTCTCGATTCCGATAGGGCCAAATCGGGCCGAAACTATCGGTTTCGATAGGCCACTGCGGGCACAACTATCGAAATCGATAGTTGCGTGCGCTCCGTTCCTGGCGTAAGATGGGGTAACCGCCAACAGCGCACTACAACAAATCGTTGCGCAGAGCTACTGATCCCTGCACAACGGTCTAAACGTAGCTGCTGGATCGGCGCAGGATGTCGTGTCTACGTGAGTGGCCATAAGTTCTGTGACACATCAACCAGTAGCGGAAGTGTCGCAAGACTTATGGCCGGCCACGTAGCTCTATGCCCAGCCATCAGTAGCTGCTGTGGACAGTTGGGGCAGCGCCGGACGATCGCAACTAGAGTGCGTGGTTGGTTGGTTGGAGTCCGAACAAGTGAGAACGCTTCGGTGCCTTGCTATAGACAGTCAGATAATGTTCTGGAATCCAACGCAC
>JACQGX010000405.1 GCA_016199265.1 Chloroflexota bacterium
CTTTGCACTTTGCACTTTGCACTCGCTTTAGTGATCGCTAGGTATTCACCACCTTAATGAAATCCCCGGCCAGGTAGTGCTGCATCCACTCGTTCTCGTACGTGGGGCGCAGGCCCAGGGCCGCGGGGCGCCAGCGGCCCTGGCCGCCGAGGCCGCCGGCCTCGGCCCTGGTGATCTTGACCACGGACTCTTTGGGCGCGCCGTTGGCGCAGTAGATGTCCGAGGCAAAGCCCTTGCCGACGAGCTGGCCGAAGTTCTCTTTGCGGACGATCGAGTCCGTGAGCATCGTGGGGCGCAGCCAGGCACGCGTCGCCGCCTGGTGGCCGCCATAGCGGAAGGAGGCCTGGTAGCCCGTGCGGGGGTTCTTGGCCAGCCCGTCGGGTCGCGACTCGTGCGCCTGCACGCTGCCGTGGCTGGCCTGGTACATGTTGTACCACATGCGCAGGACGCCGGGCGGCACCCCGTTGTAGTAACGGGCGCGGCACATCAGGCGCGCCACCTTGTAGTCGGGGTCGGTCGCCTTCCAGCCGCGGTACGGCCGGTCCTCCGGGTCGGCGTCGAGCCAGACGTAGTCACCGTCGTCGATGCCAAGCGCTTTGGCGTCACGCGGGTTGATGTCGACGTAGGCCTCGTTGACCCACGGCTGGCGCTTGTCGTGCCGGTAGACGTCGCCGAACGGGCCAAAGAGCATGGCCGTCGTATCCACGTCGGTCGGTGTGGTGTGGGCGCCATGGCGGTACTTGGGCGTGATGAACAGGTGGGTCAGCCCATCCCGGCGGCGCGGGTGCTGTGTCTGCTTGAGGTCGGCCCAGGACTTCTGCACGTTGCGCACCTGGCGCACGTCGGTGCTCAGGTCGTCCGATCGCAGCCCGTACTGCTCCGGCGGCGTTGGCCGGAGGGCCGGATGCGGCCCGCCGACGATGACGTTGGGCTCGTAGAACGTCGCGTCGACCGGCTCCCGGTACACGGGCAGGTTCTCGCCATACTCGATGAACTCCGTCTCGTCCCGGTAGAACTCCAGGCGGCCGGAGCGGGTGTACCACGGCTGGCTCTCCTGCGTCTGCTCCCAGCCGCCCACCCGCGGATAGGTGCGGAACAGCACCAGCGTCGGCTGGCCCCGCTGCGCCTTTTGTTCCATCTCTTGGAAGACGTAGCCGCGCAGCGTCGTGCTGTGGTCGACGACGCGCTGGAGGTAGACGTCGGTGCGGCCCTCGTGCACGAATTTCCAGTAGTCGTCGAATCGCGCGTCGCCGGTCGCGTGCGCCAGCGCGCGAGCGACGCCCGCGGTCGTATCGAGGTCGGACACCGTGTCGAACAGCCGCGGCAGGGGCGTGCGCGGGAAGATGCTGACGAAGGGATTGGTGCACGAGCCGGCCATATCGGGGTGCTTGAACTCCGCCCAACTGTCGACGCCGAAGACGACGTCGGCGTACTCGCAGCTCATCGTCCACCACCAGTCGTTCACGACGACGGTCTCGATCTTCGGCAGCGTGTTGGCCATCACGTCGTAGAAGCCTTTGGCGTTGCCGAGCAGCGAGTTGGAGTTGGCGAACCACATCAGCTTCGTCGGCGTGGGCATGTGCGTGTCGCCGGTGAAGTTCCTGTTCCCCACCCGCAGCGGCCGGTCGCCGTAGTTGTAGTAGTGGGCCGATTCGGCCTTGGTGTAACTGTGCAAGGGCACCGGCTGGCCCGGCTCCAGTGCCGGATGGAACGGGTCTTCCTGGATGTACTGCGGCAGCCCGTTGAACACCGAGGTGCGGTAATTGCCGGCGTAGGCGCCGAGCGTGCCGCCCAGGTGGCCGACGTTGGACGTCAGCACCGCCAGCAGGAACAAGGCGCGGTCCTTGAGGTCGGCGTTGAAGAAATGGTTGGGCCCGATGCCGCTGGTCAGGAGCGTCTTGCTGGGGTGGGCAGCAATCTGGCGAGCCAGCGAGCGAATGCCGTCGGCGGGCACCCACGTAATCTCGGAAACCGTCTGTGGGTCGAACCCCTCGAGATAACGGCGGACGAGATCGAACACCGGCTGCACCTCGACCGTCTGGCCGTCGACCGTCGTCACCCGGAATGTCCCCTCGAGCGCCGGATCAACGCCCAGCGCGGCGAAGAAGTGGCCGACCTGATCGCGTGTGACTGCCCGCGACTGCCCGGTGCGGGTATCCCACACGGCGTAATCGCCCCACTCCTCCCGCAACGCCTGCGGGATCTGCTGTCCGGCCTGGTCGGGCACCGGTAGCGCCGATTGGCCCGGCCCCATCACGCGGACGTAGTTGGAGAGAGGCGCCGGCCGGTAGTTGGGGATGAAGTCGCTCGCTCGCAGCAGCTTCAGTGTGTCCATCCGGACGAGCAAGGGGAGGTCGGTCGATTCCTTGACGTAGCGGGCGTCGTACAGCCCCTCATCGACGATGACCCGGGCGGCGCCCAGGGCGAGCGCGGCATCGGTGCCCGGGCGCAGGATGAGCACCTCGTCTGCCTTGTTGGCGGTGGCCTGGTAATCGGCCGAGATGACGATCACCTTGGCGCCGCGCAGCCGGGCCTCGGTCAGCCAGTGGCTATCGGGCATCTTGGTGCAGATCCAGTTCATGCCCCACAACGTGATCAAGTCGGCGTTCTCGGCGGTGAACAACTCGAACTCCACCGTCTGGTGGCCGGTGACCAGCGGGTGCCCGGGCGGCAGGTCGGTGTGCCAGGTGTAGCTGTCCCAGACGCGGCCGCCGACGGCCGCCTCCGGCCCGACGCCGCGCAGTCGCGCGTCGAGCAGCGCCAGCATGTTGGCGAAGCGGTAGAAGCCCATGATCCGGGTCGCGCCGAGGAAGGGCATGCCGCCGCGGTACTTGAGCACCTGCGTCCCGATGCCGCCCTGCCTGGCGACCATGGCCTCGTCGTAGCCCTGCGCCTGCAGGCGTGCGATCCCATCGGCGCCGGTGTAAGTGGTGGCGATGTCGACGGTCGCCTTGGCCACCAAGGCAAAGGCCTCGTCCCAGGGCAGCTTGACCCACTCGTCCTTGCCGCGCTGGAAGTACGGCTGCGGCGGCCGGCCCGTGGCCGCGTCACGCGGGAAGCCGGCGTTCGCCCAGTCAAGGTAGCCCTTGCGGACGAAGGCACCTTTGATGCGACGGTCGCCGTAGAAGCGCCGCACGAGCCCCAGGCCCTTCGAGCAGGCACGAGGATCCCAGCGGTGAGAGGCGCGGTTGCCGTAAAGGTCGGTGGCGTTGCCATATTGGTACGACGGCTCGATCCGCGTCATCACGCCACTCTTGACGCTCGCCGTCAACAGACAGTTGTGCGTGTCGTTCGGCGCGCAGAGGAAGGTGAACGTTTCGTCGGTCCGGTAGAGCTCGCGGTAGACCTTCTCCCAATCGCGACTCGGGTAGAACTGCAGTGGGTTCTCCACCGCCGGCGTCGTTTGGAGAAACGCCAGATCACGCAGCAAAGCCGCGGCCGCCGCCGCCGTTGCCGACGCTGCGCCCAGCTTGATGAAGTTCCGCCGATCTCGTCGCACGTTACTGGTCACCTTCCTTACGGCTCGACTATGTGAATGTGATCACGTTCACAACCGCCGGACACAGTGTGCCGCAGCCACGTCAACAAAATGTCAACGCGCCGGTCGCACGCCGGCGACCGGGGGCGGAACGCTTATCCAACCAGAAGGTGCCGGTACACCTCGGCGGCCAGCACCATCTGGCCGCTGTGGGGCTCCCGGGGTAAGCAATCCGGGTTGGTCGGGCTACTCGGGCTCGGCCGCGCTCGGCGCGAACAGCGGGTCGCCGGGCTCCAGCCGCAGGCAGGTCCGCACGAAGCGCCAGAGTTGCGGCTGGTTGCGGAAGAAGGCGGTGGCGCCCGTTTGCACGTGCGTCACCTGCCCGCGCCAGCCATCGCCCGGCTCGTGCCACAGGCGTAGCATGAACGAGGCACGCTGCGCCATACCGGGAGCGACCCCAGCGCGGCTATCGGCGGCGGCCAGCGCCGGCACCCGTGGTTCCGTAGCCGGTTGTCGCTGCACGCGCTGGCCTGGCATTGGCGCTGCCTCAGATGGCTCACACAGCTTATGGCTGACGTGCGGCCGTTAGTTCGGGCGCCGGCTCGCCGGACCCTGGGGAGCCGGCGCCGGCCGTGGCTGACGTGGCTCGCGGCCGTGGAAACGGAATGCGTCTGCCCAGGCTTTCCAGGGCGGCTGTCATCACGGCGCCAGTGATCTCGGCTTCGCCCTTCGCCGCCGCCTGTTGCTCGACGGCGACTTTCACTCGCGCTCGGATGAAGGGGGGAATGCGCTGGAGACGCTGGTCAGCCTCAGCGGCCCAGACGGGCCGGGGTGCCCGGGCGGCGGGCGTCTGCCCGGCCCCCTGCTCGGGCCGCTGCCCGGGCGGCTGATAGGTACACCAGGGATCCTCACCGGCAAGGTCACCGGCGAGAGCGAAGGCGCGAGCGCGGCAGCCACCGCAGCTCTCCTGGAAGTCGCACCGTCCACAGCGGCCAGCGGGCGCTTCCTGCCGCAGACGCTGGAGCAAGGGCGCCCGCTGCCAGATGCTCTCGAAGGGTTGCTCGCGGACGCTGCCCGCGACCAGCGGCAGGTAGGGACACGGCGTGACATCCCCTTCCGGCGTGATGCGGCAGTACTGCCTGGCGGCGAGGCAGCCGGCGTTCCCCACCAAGGACGAGCCCCGCACGGCGGCGACGCGGCTGATCTGCGGGGTGCAGCGCGCGCGGACCATCATCTGGGGGTAACGCGGCTGAGCCTCCACCAGCACTGCGAGCGCCTCTTCGTATTGCTGGGGCGTGATGTCGCTGAGCTGCTCGCCGCGCCCGGTACACACCAGGAAGTAGAGCGTGAAGCCGGTGGCCCCCTCGCGGCTGGCCAGCGCCACCATGCCGGCCACCTCCTGGTAGTTCCAGGGAAGCACCGTCATCTGGAGCAACACCGGTAGCTCCTGGGCAACGCAGGCCCGGAGGCCGCGGATCGCTCCTTCCCAGGCGCCAGGCACACCCCGGAAACGGTCATGTTGTGCCGCGCACGTGGAGTCCAGGCTGATACCCGCGCCGGCGACGCCGGCGGCCCGCAGTTGCCCGATGTTGGAGGGCGTCAGGGCGGTGCCGTTGGTGCCCAGGACGACGAGCAGGCCGCGGGACGCGGCGTAGGCCGCCAGGGGGACGAGGTCGTGGCGCAGCAGTGGCTCGCCGCCGGAGAGGATCAGCATCTGCGTCCCGGCCAGCACCAACTGGTCGATCAGCCGGAAGCTCTCTTGGGTGGAAAGCTCGGCCGGCGCGCGCTGCCCGGCGTCCAGGTAGCAGTGGCTGCACCTTAGATTGCAGCGCTGGGTGACGTTCCAGGAGACGATCTCAGGACGCGACTGGCGCACCGCTTCCGGCGCGAGGCGCACACCGGCCCCATCATCCAGGGCACCCATAGTCTGTGTGGTGTCCATGGCACCCCTACATGCCTACTTTCTGGCGCGCCTCACTCATCACCGCGGGAGTGATAGCCGCGTAGCCCTGGCCGCGCGCATAGTCCTCGATGGCTTGCCTGGCCATGCCGCGGGCAAAGGGCGGGACGTTCTGCAGGCGCGTCTCCGCTTCCGGGGTCCAGGCTATGCCGGGCGCCGCCTCAGCCGGCGCCGGCTGCTCCGGCGGTGAGGCAAGCTCGCCGGCCACGACTAGCACGCTGCACCCCGCCAGCCGGGCCACGTTCTCGCTGGTATTTCCGAGGTCGGCGTACTCGGTCCGGTGGAGGCCAAACCGCCCCACGACCAGCACGGCGCAGTTGCGCTGGCCGGCGTGGTCGAGCACGCGTTGGAAAGGCTTCCCGGTCAAGAGGGTCGTCGCCACCTGCTGGCCGGCCTGCTCGGCCATCCCGGCCGCCACATCCAGGTACCCGCGGTACAGCTTCTCCAGCCCCTTGTCGATGATCTCCTCGTGGAGCTTCTGCTGGTCCTGGAACCGAAAGAGCTTGCTCGCCTCTCTGGAAAGGACCTGGGTGATGCTCCGGAAGGCCACGATGTGGAACTGGGGGTCGAACACCGTCACGACCTCGACCGGCTGACTCAGCGCACGGCCGAGGTAGAGCGCCGTTTCCACCGCCTGGAAGGAACAGGAACTGCCGTCGACGGCGACCATCACCCCGCGGCTCTCCGGCTGCGCCGGCCGCACCAGTAGCGCGTCGACGGGAGCGCGGCGCAAGACCCGCTCAGCGACGCCGCCAATGAGTGTCCGCTGCCTCGTCCCGAGTCCGAGGGCACCCATCGCCACCACATCGTAGCTGTCGCGCCCTAGCTCTCGGAGGATCTCGACGTAGTTGCGGCCCTCGACGTGCCGCCGCTGGTAGGGCGCGCCGACCGCTCGACAGAGCTCTTCGGCGTGGTCGAGGTATGACTCCGAGATGATGCACAGCCCTTCGCCGATCAGCGTTTCGTGAACCGAGCGTTGGTGCTGGAGCGCCGCCTCGGCCCGGTACGGCTCCGGCAATCCCGACTCCATTTGGCGGAACCGCGTCTCATGCAGCCGGGCGGCGTAGACGTGGAAGCCGACGACGGTGGAACCCAGGCGCACCGCCCAGTCAGCCGCGGTTTGGACCGCCGCGTCGCTGTGCCGGGAGTTATCGACGGGGACCAGAATCCGGTGGTATGTCATCTTCGCTTGTCCCAACTGCAGTGGCGCATCAGCCCCGCCTTCGGCGCAGCATGCGTAAGCCCACAATCTGGGCGATCACCGCTCCACCCACGGCCAGGACAGGGTTGATGTAGGCGAACGGCCCCACGCGCTGCTCCAGGCTCAGGAAGTACCAGGTAGAAATGCCCTTCTCGCCGCCCCGCTCCTGTTTGGCCCCATCCCAGGCGGCGAACGCCACGGGGTACGTCTTGCCCCGCGCAAACGTGAACCGCTCCTGGGTGCGAGGCAGCGAAATGACCGTGCGCCAGACGCCGTCCTTCCACGCGCCCTTGCCCAGGCCGTCCTGCTTGTCGTCGTCTACCGGCTCCAGGGTCCCGAATCCCTCCGCTTGCAGCTTCTCGACCGGGGTCCTTGCTTGCAGGGTCGGGTTGGCCAGCAGGCTGCCCGCCGCGTAGGAGGTGAGGAAGGCGTTGTCCGCGCCCTGCTTGGCGTAGTCCGCTGCCTGGGCAATCTCGCCGGGCCCCCGAGTGGTGAACGGATACCAGTCGGCCGCCATGAGGGGGAACTTCTCGTCCATGTCGCGGTCCCGGGCAAACTGCCAGTCGGCCTTCCAGTGGTAGATGGTGACGGGGTTGTTCGGCTCGCCCATCGCAAAGTAGGGCATCTTGGCGGCCGGATCGGCGGGGAACTCCACGGCGACGGCGTCGCGGAAGGCGCTCACGCTGCCGATGCTGACCTCTTTCGCAGCGTCGCTCCACTCCACCAGGAAGGCGAGGCGGCTGTCGTCGTGAAGGGAGCGGACGCGGAGGGAAGCGACGCCGGCGTTGTAGGTGCGGGGCTTGGCCACAGCCTGAGGCGCCAGCGGCACCTCCAGCACGTCAGAGCCGTCCCAAGCGGGGTCGTCCGGATCGTCCGGGGCCTTGCCCACCTGCTTGGCCAGCAGCGACGCTTTCTGGGCGTACGCCGTGCGCGTAAACGGCCGCACGAGGCCGGTGAACGTGGCCGCGGCGGCGGCCGCGAACATGGAGCCGCGCCGCACCAGGGCTCTCTCCGTCGTCAGCTTCATGGCTATCCACCTCCTCCGACGATGGGAACAAGCAAGGGACACGCCTCGCAGGCAGCGGCTTCGGCAGCGGGTGCTTCGGCAGGCCCGTCGCCGGGTAGCTCCGCCAAGGCGGGGCGGCGTACCTCGCCGGGCTGCACGCCGAGGGTCGCCAGCTCGTAGGTCACGAACGCCTGCGTCAGTTGGCCCAGTAGGCTGTAGACGCCGCCCTCGGCTTTCCGTTCCAGCCGGCAGGCAAACTCGAGCACCCACTGCCCCACGTGTTCTCCCAGGAACTTGGCCTGTGCCTCCCGGCAGACGGCAGTGTGCGCCTCGGCGTGCCCCGTAGCCAGCGCGTAGGCTTCCTTCAAACACAGGAAGTGCATGAACTCCATCTCTGCGCTGATGTGGTCCAACCGGTCCTTGAAGGAAGGCTCGAGCTCCAGCCCGAACGCTTGGTAGAAGCCGGCGATGTCGGCGAGCGTCTGCGACTTCCGGAAGATGTGCGCTTGCCCGTACTCGGTTTCGTAGGGCGGACACTCCTTGGACATCGTGTGGCCGAAGACGCCGACATACTGCGCTGCCAGTTGGTCCGGGGAGCAAGACGCGAGAACGGGCATCAAAGCCCGGAGTACGTTCGCCGTGCGCTCGTCCCCGAAGAGGGACAAGTGGTGTTCCGCGTCGGGGGCGGAGTTGCGCAGGAACTCCACCAGCGCCGGGTCGGGGTATGAGAAGCCGGCCGCGATGAACCGGTAGAGGTCGCTCCGAGCCAAGGGCTTACAGCCGCAGGTTTCACACATGGTCGGCAGACTCCCCTAGATCGAGTTGTAGTGCTTCTCGGGGCGCACGTACTGGGGCTCTTCGACGGAGACGCGGGCGACCTCCTTGCCGTTCCGGCTGTAGCCCACCACAGTGTCGTTGTACATCTCCCACTTTCTGCCGTTGATCGTCCGTTCGAAGACCTTCTTGCCCTCGACGATCTCGTACTTGAAGACGACCCGCTGGGAGGCGCGGAAGAGCTGCAGCACGGCCAGCAATTCCCGGGAGGGCGCCGTGTAGCGCTCGATGGCCTCATCGACGCCGGGGCCGAACATCTGGCGCAGATACGCCCGCGGTGCCCAGCGGGGCGGGATGTAGTAGCCGTTGGGCTCGGTGCCGAACTGTGGATACAGGGGCAGCGCGACCTTCTCGACCTTGATCAGGTAGTAGAGCGGGTTGGAGCGGTCCTCCGCCCAACTGCCGTCCTCGTTCACGCGCACCAGCCCCTGGAGGCGGATCTTGCCCACACAGGCCGCCATGCAGCGGGTCTCCATCGGCACACCCCCACAGAGTGGGTCCTTCCCCTCGATCCTGGGATAGCAGGCGACGCACTTCTCCGATACTCGCGTCGTGGCCCGGTACATCGACTTCTTGTAGGGGCAGGCCTCCACGCAC
>JACQGX010000406.1 GCA_016199265.1 Chloroflexota bacterium
CAAAGTGAGGACGCCTGCGGGTTTCACCTTGGCTTTGGCTTAGGAGGTATTTGATGCGGTTTGGCTTCAACCCAAGGCTCGAAGCGACGACGAAACGTGAGATGGTGACCCGCATGATGGAGGCGCTCGAGGCCGCCGAAGAGCTTGGGTTCCAGGTCGTCGAAATCTCGGTCACGGAGCGAATGTACGAGCTAGGATTGCGCACCGTTTTTGGCGGCGATTTGCTCGATCTCATGCAGGCGGCGCGGCAGCAGTTTCACCTGTGCCTCTTTCCGCCGGACGAGAAATCGAGCGATCCCGGGATCAGCAACCCCAATGCGTACCCGCGGAGTCTCGAGCTGCGCCGCATCATCCAGGTTGTCGAGTTCTTCGAAGGCAGCCATCCGATGCAGCTCTATCTGCTGCACGGCGGCCGGCGGACGTCCGCCTTCGAGACGCACCTCAAGGCGCTGCGGCGGAGCCTCGACGCGCTCGATACGCTGTATCCTGGACTACCGGTGGCGCTGGTCAACGACGGGCCCGGCTCGGTGCTCGAGCGCCCGCCGGATTTTCTGGAGACGCTCGACGCGTCGCCCAATCTGCGCTACGTGTTCAACACCGGTCTGGGCTATCGTGCCGTCGACTACAACCCCGAGGCCTACCACTGGTATCTGCGCAGCCTGGGGCGGTTCGAGGACCGGCTGGCCGAGATCCAGTGGAGCAACGGCGCGCCGGGTGCCGGGATGAACCGGCCGATTCACGTCGATATCGATCGGGGGATCGACGTCTCGCGCACGCTTCGCACGATCGGGCGCAACCCCGCGCTGGTACACTTGTTCGACACCGTCGGGCGTAACGTCCCGGCGCTGGCCCGCGAGCGCCGCACGGTGTACAACAGCGCCCGCTGAGAGTAGGCAGTAAGCAGTAGGCAGTAGGCAGTGGCTTGCTGCGCTCGCCCGGGCGGGGTGATAGGGAACTGCCTAGTGCCTACTGTCATCTCATGAACATGCTGCGCCTCGACGACACCATCGTCGCCATCGCCACGCCACCGGGGGACGGGGCGATCGGCATGGTCCGTCTGAGCGGGCCGGACGCGCAGCACATCGCGTCGGCGCTGTTTCGGCCTTCCCGCGCGCGGCGCCGGCCGTGGCGGTCGCACCGCCTCTATCACGGGCACGTCGTCGACCCGCGATCCGGCGCCGTTGTCGACGAGGTGCTGCTGGCCTTTATGCGCGCGCCGCGCACGTACACCCGCCAGGACGTGGTCGAGATCACCGGGCACGGCGGTACCGTCAGCGCGCAGGAAATCGTGCGAATCGCGGTGGCTGCCGGCGCGCGGCCGGCCGAGCGCGGCGAGATGACGCTGCGCGCCTTTCTGCTGGGCCGGCTCGACCTTGCCCAGGCGGAAGCGGTGCTCGATGCCGTGCGGGCGCGTACGCCGGGCGCGCTGTCGCTCGCCGTCGGTCAGCTCGAGGGCGGTCTCTCCCGTGCGGTGGCCGAGGTCCGCCGGGAGATCATGGCCGTCTTTGCCCACTTGGAGGCGACGATCGACTTCGCCGAGGACGACGTTCCGCCGCCGACGATCGACGAGCTCCTCGGCCCGCTGACGCGCGCGCGGGGGCGTCTCGACGGCCTGCTAGCGACGGCCCGCGCCGGGCGCTTGCATCGGGAAGGCGTGCGCGTCGTGATCTGCGGCCGGCCCAATGCCGGCAAGAGCAGTCTGCTCAATGCGCTGGTCCAGGCCGAACGCGCCATCGTGACGCCGATCCCGGGTACGACGCGCGACGTGATCGAAGAGGCGATCGACCTGGCGGGGGTGCCGGCGGTGCTCGTCGATACCGCCGGAATCGTCGAGACCGAGGACCTGGTGGAGCGCATCGGCGTCGCGCGCAGCCGCGAGGCGCTTTCACAGGCGGACGTGATCCTGTTCGTCGTCGACCGCAGCCGGCCGCTCGACACGGCCGATCGCGAGGTTGCCTCGCTGGTCCACCAGCGGCGGCACGACGCTGCCGCCGTAGTCGTGCTCAGCAAGGTAGACCTGCCGGCGGCGCTGAGCGCCGCCGAGGCCGCCGAGATTCTGCCCGCGGCCCCGGCCGCCGCCGACGCGCCGCCCGCTGTACCGGTGGTGTCGATCTCCTCAGCGGTACTGGTGGTGTCGGTCTCCTCAAAAGAGGGCACGGGACTGTCCGCGCTGCGCGATGCGATCCGCCGGGCCGCGCTCGGCGCCAACGCGGCCGACCTCGCCGGCAGGCGCGTGCTGGTAGCCAATGCGCGTCACCGCGCCGCGCTCGAGCGCGCCCGCGCCGCGCTCGACGACGCGATCCGCTCGGTCGAGTCGGGCATGGCCGCCGACTTTGTGTGCATCGATCTGCGTGCGTCGCTCAGTGCGCTCGGCGAGATCACGGGCGAAAGCGTCACCGAAGACCTGCTCGAGCGCATCTTCAGCCAGTTCTGTATCGGCAAGTAGACTTCGTTCAGCCCAAGAAGCGCGTGGCCGCCTCGTTTGAGACGAGCAACCCGGCGTCGGTCAGCGTGGCGCGCTGGGGCGTGACTTCCATCAGTCCCATCTTCGACAACTCTTCGAGGTGCGCCCGCCAGTGGCGCGCGGGCTCGACGCCGAAGCGGTGGCGGAAGCGATCGAACGCCAGCCCTTCGTGGCGCAGGCGCAGCGCGAGCACCGCCGTCTCGGCAAGCTGCTCTGCCGGCGTGAGACGCTCGTCACCCGCTTCGAGTGTACCGGTTGCGGCGCGCCGAATATAGGCCTCAATCGGCCGGACGTTCCAAAAACGGCGGCCCTGCACGAACGAGTGCGCCCCCGCACCGCAGCCGACGTACGCCTCATTCCGCCAGTAGGTGAGGTTGTGGCGCGACTCGTGACCTGGGCGCGCCCAGTTGGACACCTCATAGTGCCGGTAGCCGGCGCGCTCCAGCAGCGGCAGCGCGGCCTCGTACATGTCGGCGACCGAGTCGGCGTCGGGCACGCGCCAGCGGCCCTTCGCCACAAGCGTTGCCAGCGGCGTGCCTTCTTCCACGGTCAGCGCGTAGAGGCTGACGTGATCGGGCTCGGCGTCGAGCGCCCGCGCGAGGTGGTCCTGCCACGTCTCGCGGGTCTGCCAGGGGAGACCGTAGATCAGGTCGACGTTGGCCGATGGCACGCCGGCGTCACGCGCGAGCCGGACGGCGGCGAACGCCTGCGCGGCGTTGTGGGTGCGCGCCAGCCGGCGTAACGTCTCGTCGTCGAGGCTTTGCACGCCGAGGCTCAAGCGATTGATTCCCAACGCCCGCAGGCCCTCGAGGTAGTCGCGCCCGAACGTTCCGGGGTTGGCCTCGAACGTGATCTCGGCGTCTGCGCAGATCCCGGCGCTGCGCCGCAACGTGTCCATCAGCCGCCGCACCTGCGAGAGCGACAGCAGCGAGGGCGTGCCGCCACCGAAGAAGACCGTCTCGAACGGCAGACCCTCGGTCTCGGCGCCGCGGCGCGCGACCTCGCCGGCCAGCGCGGCGACGTACTCGCCCGTCAACCGCTCCTTGCCGGCATACGTGTTGAAGTCGCAGTACAAGCACTTCGTCCGGCAAAACGGCACGTGCAGATAGGCCGCGCGCGGCACAAGCCAGCGCGGCATCGCGCACGAGGAATCGGCCGGACGAGTCACTTTCAGAGTATAGGGGCATCGACGGGCTACAATGCGGCGAGGCGGGACACCCATGCGACCCCTCATCGTCGACGCTCACACGCACGTTTTTTCCGATGCCGTACTCCAGCGGCGGGCGGAGTTTGCCGAGCGCGATCGCTGGTTTGGGCAACTCAATCCGCCGGGCAGCCGGCGGCTGGCATCGCCATCGCGCCTGGTGGCGACGATGGACGCCGCCGGCGCCGACGTCGCGATCGTGCTCAGCTTTGGTTGGGCCGATCCGGGCATCTGCGTCGAGCAGAACGAGTGCGTCCTGGCGGCGGCGCGGGCATTTCCCGGACGTGTCGTGCCGTTTTGTACGGTGCAGCCGCTGGCGGGCCGCGCCGCGATCGCCGAGCTCGAGCGTGTCGCCCGCCGCGGCTGCCGTGGCGTCGGCGAGCTCTTTCCCGATGGACAGGGGTTCGCGCTCGACGACGCGCGGGTGATGGGCCCGGTGCTCGAAGTGTGCGCCGCCCTCGGCCTCCCGGTGCTCGTCCACGGCAGCGAGCCGCTCGGTCGTACGTACCCCGGTAAGGGCGAGAGCACGCCCGACAGGCTGATCAAGCTGGCACAGATCGCCCGAGAGATCGCACCGGAGCTGCCGCTCATTTTCGCGCACCTGGGCGGCGGGCTGCCGTTCTACGCGCTCATGCCCGACGTGCGCGCCGCGACCGAGAACGTCTACTACGACACCGGCGCATGCGCGTACCTGTACGTGCCCGCGGCGCTCGCGCACCTCTCGGCAATCGTTCCCGGCCGCTTGCTTTTTGGCTCCGACTACCCTGTGATCGGCATGCGCCGCATGCTCGACTACGCGGCGGCGGCCGCGCTGCCGGATGATGCCCACGCGGCACTGATGGGTGGAAACGCGGCAGACCTGCTGGGCATCCATGAGGCCAATACAGCCGGTTCGGTCGATCGAAGTGGCGTGGGAGGCTAAACCAAGTGCAAAGTGCAAAGTGCAAAATGCAAAGTGAGGGGGCCTGCGGATTCCACCGTGGCTTTGGTTTAGGAGTGCACCACGGGGGATTTGATGCCTGTGACCTCCATCGGGCAAACTTGATGTTTTTCCGAGGAAGGAGGCATGCCGGCAAATTGGCCCGTGTCGTCGTGGCCGGAGACTTGCTGCTGGCCGGACCGCGGCCGCGCGAGGTGTGGGACGCGTTGCGCTCGCTCGGCTGGACGCTCGTGCGCCACACCGATTGAACATCTGCTCGGGTCCGCAGGGCCCGTTTGTGGTGGCGTTCGGGAAGCTACCGCGTTGGTGGCAGCGGGCGCAGCGCCAGCCGTAGGGCCAGTTGGGTGGCGATCGCGGCCTCAACGAAGCGCATCTCCAGAGGCGGCGCGCGTCCGAGGGTGGCCTTGACGCGCTGCAGGGCAACGGTGCGTAGCTGGTTCGCCATAGCCTTCGAGGCGCGACCGTTCACTACTACCCTGGCCTCGGTGACGTAGAGCCGGCGCAGATTACTCGTGAGGGGCACCACCTGGAGGCGGTTCTCCCGAGCAAGGTACCGGTCATCGGTGACCACGATCGCTGGCCGCGTCTTCTGGATCTCGCCACCGACACCCCCTGAGAAGTCGACGAGGACGATGTCGCCGCGCCTCACGGCAGGTCGTCGCCCAGGTAGGCGTTGACCCACTCGCGGGCCTCCGCCTCTTGCTCCTCGTCCCCCAGCGCCGCGATCGCGCCCACCTCGAGTGGGACGCCGAGCTCGGCCGCGACGACGTCCACGGCGGCGGTATCCACGTCCTCGCCCGCCTCCTGGCGGCGGATGGCCTCGTCTGAGACGGGCTTCCAGATTCGCCAGGCTTGCTCGGGTGTGAGCGTGTCGAGGTCGAGCCCCGCTCGCTCGTCTCGCGTTCGTGCACTTGCCATTGTCGTTCGTTTTCAGTGCTAGTCTACCGAAGTCCGGCAGCGCTCCGGTGGAATTGACCCAGTTCCGCGGCTCTGACCCACATTTGGTGCTGTCCGGGAAGCAGAGGAACGGCTGGCACTTCGAAGGGCGAACAAGCGGCTGTTGTGCGGCGATGAAGAGTCCGGGCTAGACTTGTCGTAGGAGGTGAACGCCATGATGGGTGTTGATACGAACACCGGCGCAGCACAGACCGGCGCCGCGCAGACCGGCGACGTCGTTCCGCTCGGACGCATCTATCACGATCCGGCGGTACCGGAACTGGTGTGCCGCTACCCAAACGAGCCGGTCGTCACCGTGCTGTCCACGTCACCACGCGAGGTGGTCGTGTCGCTCGCCGGCAGCCCCGTGCGTGTGGGGGTGCGCAACGGCGACATCGCCAAAGTGGGGCGCGACTACCTGATGTTGCGCGAAGGCGACGACAAGGGGCTCTGGCTGCTGATCGAGCCGGGAGAGACCTAGTACTACTTCGTTAGCGGGCGGGTAGACTTGGGCCTGGTTGAGCAAGTTGTGCAGGTGCCGCGAGCGGGACCGGACCCGCTGCCGGCACTGGAGGCGTAGCTGCGGCCGTATGCGTCGCTGTTCTGGCGGCCACAGAACCGGCCGACGTGGGAGAGCCTGGAGCGCTACGTCACCGGCCTGCTGACCGACCTGCGGCGCAAGAACGGCGACACGCTTGCGGCGGCGGTGG
>JACQGX010000394.1 GCA_016199265.1 Chloroflexota bacterium
GCCCCGAGGAGAGAACGAAGCCAACAGTCTATCCAGTTCTGCCTGCGTCACCGCGCCGTTGATGATGAGGGGTTTGTGCTCGTTGATGCGGCGGAACAGGGGCAGCAACTGGGCGACCGATGGCCCGGCAGGCCAATCGATGCTCACCTGGACGCCGCTCAGCGGCGCCAGGTCCACCAGCGAGTCCACCATGACAGGCAACCCCCCGGAGTGGGTGTGGATGACGGCGTAGTCGAAGGCCGCGCAGATGCGCTCGTCGCACGGGCGCAGGAACTCCCGATAGGTGCGGGGCGAGCACAGGACGGCATTGTCTTCCTGCGAGCGCACCGCCGTTCCCGGCGCCCAGATACCGTACTCACAATAGCCCCCGAGGAACGGCGGCACCTGCGACCACCAGGTCTTGGCCACGGTGAGGAAGTTGTCGGTGCAGATGTCGAGCAGGCGCCGGAACGTGTCCGGCTCGTCTACCATCGTCCAGCACACCCGCTCGTCGCCATAGGCGGCGCAGGCGATGTCGATCGGCCCGCGCAGCAAGGGCTGGACGACGGGGTAGCGCCCCTCCGCCCGCTCGACGAGCACGGTGGCGTACTCCCGGAGTTTGGCCAGCCAGGGATTGCCGGGGGCAATCCGCAGGCGCTCCATGTCCTCCAGGTCGTTGAGGAAGGGCTCCGACCAGACGTGCCCGGCGCTCCAGCGGATGGTGGCGCCGGCGATGGCTTCGTTCCAGCAGAAGTCCTGCGGCCCGGGGCCGCGCATGAAGCCGTTGCTCACTACGGCCGCCGACCGGGCGAACCGCCCGGCAAGGAGGCGCGGGTCGATCAAGTCCGGGCGCAGCTCCATCCGTTCCTGCGCCACCGTGCCGTCGGCCAGCAGGTAGGGCTGCCGGCGCTGCAGCGGCCGGTAGCGCCCAATGCTGAGCAGCGGCTCGGATACGGGCGCCATGGCCCAGAAGGCGCGGTGGCGCTCCAGCGTTTCTCTTGTCGATTCGTCAACCTCGTCACTCGCCACGCGGTTACTCCCTGTTTGTATGGTAGAAGGCGAGCCGGCGGCCGGCATGCGGGAAAAACCCTGATGCCGCCGGGCCGGGAGGTGGAGTAAACTGCGGCGCAACGTGGTAACGATGTTCCCTCGAGAGCGGCTGCTGGCCGCTATTCGCCGGCAACCGACCGACCGGCTGCCGGTGCAGGTCCGCGGCGTGCGGGTGCTCGACGACTCGTGGATAGCGACGCGGCACCCCAGCTATGCCCCGGTGATCAAGGCCGTCCGCGAGCGGGGCGATCCGGTGGCGACGTGGTCGCCGGCCGCGCCACTGCTGCTGACGGCGCATCCCATGGGCGCGCCGGAGGTGCGGGTGGCGCCGGGGTCGGAGGCCTGGGACCTGCGCATCTCGACGCTGGGCACGCCCGCCGGTAGCCTCACTTCGGTACACCACGTCAGCCGGACGAGGTGCTCGACCTGCTATGGATGTTTCAGGCGCGCATCGAGGATCTGACTCGCTATCTGCTCGACCAGGGCGTAGGACCGCTGTTCGGCGATTCGGGCGCGGAGTACGCCGGCCCGCCGGTGATGTCCCCCCACTTCTTCCGGGCGCTCTACGTGGAGCCGGAGGCGCGCACGGCGGCCATCTTGCACGAGCGGGGGCGTTGCTGCACGTGCACTGCCATGGCTCGGTGCGCCAGATGCTGCCGGATTTCATCGCCGTGGGTGTAGACGCGCTCCATCCGCTGGAGGAGCCGACCATGGGGGACACGCCGCTGGCGGCGGGCAAGGAAGTGCTGGGAGGCCGGGTCTGCATCGAGGGCAACGTGCAGATCGGCGACGTGTACACGCTGCTGCCGGACGAGTTTGAGGCGATGGTGCGGCGGACGGTGGAGATCGGGGCGCCGGGCGGTGGGTTCATCCTGTGCCCCACCGCCTCGCCGTACACGCCCGAGCTGCCACCGCACGCCGTGGCGAACTACGTCACGCTGGTGCGCGTGGGGGCTGAGTATCGGTACAGCTAAGCCGCCCGTTCGGCCGGCGCGTTCAGGGTGCGGGCGACTTCTTCGCGGGTGGCGTGCTTGCCGGCGGCACTGGCCTTTGCCCTCCTCGATGAGCGACTTGAAGCGCACCAGGTCCTCGTCCATCGCGCTTTTGGCGTCCGTGTGGACGTTGATGGTCTTCCTGGGCGAACCCGAAGTCGAGGGCACCAACAATCGGGCGGAGCGTTGACCCAGCGTCGTCGTCCGCACGCGCGCGGCGGGGAACCGGTCGGAGCGCGGCGCCGACGCCTGCGGGGTGCGGTGCCGCGGCCTGCAGTCCGGCACGCTGCAGGGGCGCCCGTTCGTGGACACCGTGCGGGAGCTGGTCAGGGCGTACCACGCCGGGCAACCCGTGGCGCGGCTCACGCCGCCCGCCACCGGCCCGCCCTGACCTGGGGCTAAACACTATCTCCCCATCTATCCTCGGTTACGTCTGCGCCTCTTGCGGCGCGGCGGCCACGGTGGGCGCGGCACGACGGCTCGCGCCGCCGGGGACGTGCGCCTCGTACGGGGCTGGCGTCGGGATGCCGAAGGTGTCGCGCTTCAGCGCCAAATAGTACAGGTAGTCCGCCATCGAGACGTCGGCCGGCACGCGGTGGTCGACGTGCGGGATCCAGCCGCCCTCGCGCACGCAGGGCGCGATGCGTCGCATCTCGCGCTTGACGCCGTCGAGCCCCTGGAGGAACGCCATCTTGTCAAAGCCGCCCAGCAGTACCACCTCACGTCCCCAGCGCTCACGGATCAGCACCGGGTCGGAGCCGGCGCGCACCTCTACGGGGAACATGCCGTTGACTCCGCCCTCCAGCCAGATGGGGATCAGGTCCAGGATGTTGCCGTCGCAATCCGTGTAGGCGATGTCGCAGCCATGACGGCGCAGCACGCCGGTGATTCGCCGGTAGTGAGGCAGCAGGAAGCGCCGCGCCATAGTGGGGGAGATGAGCGGACCGTTGTTGAAGCAGATGTCCTCCCACCCGGCGCCGTAGTCCACGTGCACGCCAGGGCCCAGTGCGGCGAAGGCGCGCTCCAGCACGCCGACGATGCAGTCCGCCACCGTCGTGACGATCTCCTCGACCAGATCCGGGTCGTCGTAGCAGAGCAGCGCGATGGACTCGAACCCGATCCAGTTGCGTGGCTTGCCAAACAGGCTGCCGATGTTCACGCCTACCGGCGCGGCGCTGGTGGCGATCTGCCGGCGCAGCGCAGCCCAATCTGCCGGGTAGCGGCGCGGATCAGCCGGATCGAAGCGCTCCTTCAGCCGCTCCCAGTCGGCCCGCGTCTGGATGGCGTAGCTGAGAAATCTAGGGATGCTGGATGAGCCGTCGCGGTTGACGAGGCAGGTGGCGCCGTCGCCGTCGATCTTGAGCACGTGCCGCTCCGTCTCGTCCAGGATCTGCTGGCGAAACCCCGGCAGCATGTGCACGTTGACGGCCATTCCCTGGCGTGGGGCGAACCCGAAGTAGATGTCGGCCTTGGCGTTGGTGTCGATCTCGTCGGGCAGCCCCTCGGCGTGCCAGCGGCGCAGCGTGTCGACCCAGTAGCCGAACTCCTCGTCCGGCACGTGGTCCACCTGCTGGAAGTGCAGCGTCCGCAGCCAGCGCTCCCGATCGTTCATGCTATAGACCTTCAGAAAAAGGACTGGAATAAGCGGCGAAAAGGGCATCATCGTTGGCACACT
The DNA here is from genome assembly GCA_016199265.1 of Chloroflexota bacterium. Lineage (GTDB taxonomy): Bacteria > Chloroflexota > UBA11872 > UBA12225 > UBA12225 > JACQGX01. Next base: position 3,697 of record JACQGX010000394.1, read on the forward strand.
AGTGCGGGTACAACA
>JACQGX010000395.1 GCA_016199265.1 Chloroflexota bacterium
CCCCCTCACCCCCTGACCCCCTCTCCCACAAGGGGCGAGGGGGAAGAAGCGCGATCGCCACCGTCATCGTGTTGGAGCGCGACGAAGCCTACGTCTTCGACCGTGGAGAGCGGGAGTTCGAAGTCGGGGCCGAGGTCGACGCTTTGGGAGACGAGGGCCTGTTGCAGCGCTGGCACGTCGAGTTGCCGGGGCTCGACGCCGTGCTGGACGCACAGAGCGGCGGCGGCGCCGGCGCCTTGGCCGGTGACCATGCAGGTGGGAATCTCGCGCGTGCTGCCGAGCGCCTCGTGGGTGCAGGACATGCAGCGGCCGACGGTGTAGAGATTGCGGACGCCGCGGGAGATCAGCGCACGGTAGGGGATGTCATACCACTCGTCACGCGGGAGGTACTCGTGGAGCACGCCGGTGCCGATGGGATGGTGGATGTCGATCCAGCTCGTCGAGCGGCCAATCGTGTCCGGGAATCTGGCGGCGCCGAGCACGTCCTTGCGCGTGACGACGTAGTCGCCCATGATCCGGCGCGTCTCGCGCACGCCCATCTGGACGCCGGTAGCAGCGACGATGCACCGCTCGCAGCCGGGCACGTGCTTACGGAAGAACTGCCAGACGGCGAACGCCTGCTTGCGTCCTTCGACCTCGGCGCGGCTGAACTGGCGCGAATCGACGCCGCTGAGGCCGCCGACGTGGGTCATGTTGAAGTTGATCTTCCCCTTGGCTGCCATGTACGAGAAGGAGATCTTGCCCCGCGAGGTGACGACGTGCGGGCACTCCTGCTCGAAGAGCGGCCACAGCGCCTTCATGTCGGCTGCCTTGAGCAGGGCGAAGTCGATATTGCTCAACTGAAACTCGAGTGTCATCGCCTGCATGCGGCCGTCGCCGGGGCGGCCAAGCTCGTAGGGTGCGCCCGCTTTGTAGCCGAGGTCGCCGTCGGCCGTCGCGTCGATAAAGACGGCGCCGTGGACTTCCTCGAGCCCGGCTTTGGTCTCGACGGCGAGCTTGGCGATGCGCCTGTCTTCGACGCGGGCGTCGGCCAGCCAGGCGTGGAGCAGCAGCTCGACGCCGGCGGCTTCGCACATCTGGAGATGGACGAACTTGAGCGCCTCGGGGTCGAACAACTGGCCGCGGATGGCGCCGAGCGCCGCCAACTCTTTCACCACCTCAGCGAAGTGGCCGCGGATGACCGGCCGGCCGCGCACGTTCGGCCCCACCTGGAAGTTCTGTACCGCAGCGCCGGTGGCGGTGCCGCCGAGGAAGCCGTAGCGTTCGATCAGGAGCGTCTTGGCGCCCTGCCGGGCGGCGGCGACCGCCGCCGCGACGCCGGCACTGCCGCCGCCGACCACGACGACGTCGGCGTGATGGGCGCCGACTGGGAGGCGCAGCCAGGCTTCACCGTTGGTGTTCATGTGGTTACTACTTTCGACCTAGGAGCGGGGTTATGGCGTCGCACATTTGTTGGGCGGCTTGGCGGCCGGCGACTTGGCCCGCGCCGGCTTTAGTCATGATGTTACTCATCTCCTTGCGCATCTCGTCGAGCTCCGGATGGAGGGGGAGCGAACGAGAGACGGGCAGGGTCGTCGCGAACGACTTGGAGATAGGATACTGTTCGGCGAGCTTCTGGAGCGATGGCAGCGCCAGTCCGCGGTCGGCCAGGTCCTTCTGAAACTCCGGCCGGCTGAGGAACGTGGCGAGGCGGAAGGCCTCCGGAGCGAACCTGCTCTGGGCATGGACGGCCCAGGCGAAGCCGGTGAAGAGCACTTCCCGTTTCTTCCGCTTTGGCGGCGGGGCGACCTCCCATTGGAAGACCGCTTCCTTGAGCTGGCCCGTGCCCATGCGCGGATCGGCAATCTGCATCGCTACGTTGCCGCGGGTGAAGCCGAAATTGCGCCCGTCTGCACCCGACGGTGGGGCAACGCGATGCTTGGCCGCCAGGTCGGCGTAGAACTCGATGGCTTCCTGCGCCGGCGCAGCCGTCAGCGTACACTGCGTCATCTCTTTGTTGAGGAAATCACCGCCGTTGCCCCACACGAAGGTCGCCCAGTTGGAGTCGTTACTGCTCCAGCCGAAGCCATACTGGTCGGGAATGCCGTCGCCGTTGGTGTCTTTCGTCAGCGCCTTCGCCGCGTCCAGGAATCGCTGCCAGTCCCAGCTATCGTCCGGTGGCTTGACGCCGGCGGCGGTGAAGAGCGTCTTGTTCCAATAGACGTGAAACGTGCCGAAGTTGTACGGCAGTCCCCAGCGCTTGCCGTCCTTGGCGTAGATCGTCCAGACGTGTGGGTAGTACGCCTTGGTGTCGTACTTCTCGGCCGTGATCAGCGGGTCAAGCGGCGCCAGCAGCTTGTTGCTCAGAAACGTCGTAAAGATGCGCTGGTTCAGCCGGAGCGTATCGACCGGCGTGCCGGCGGCGCTGGAGGCGAGCACCTTCTCGATGTAGGCCGAGTTGCCGCCGCTGATCGGCGTGTGCTCTACCTGGATCTTCGGGTGCTGCTGCTGGAACGCAGCGACGTGTTCCTGGTGAAGCTGCAGCTCGGCGCCGGTGGTGTAGTCGAGGAACGTCAGCATGGCCGGCCGCTCGCCGGCCTTGACCGACGTCTCGCCGCCGGCCGAGCCGCACGCGGCGAGCGCCAGCGCGCCCGCGCCCGTGGCGACGGCGGCGCCGGTGCGCAGGAAGCCTCGGCGCGTGACAATGGACTGTATGGTACGGGATGCGTGACGAGTCATGGGCTTTCTCCTGGTAAGTGTGGGGTGGTGGTGGTGACGGCGGGTCCAGTGGACTCGCGGACTACGAGGTACGGCATTGCGGTGAACCGCCAGGGCGGCGCCCCCGGCGCCGCTAGCTCGGGTTGCCGGATGCGCGCCAGCAGCCGCTCGGCGGCGGCGGTTGCCACCTCCCGAACCGGCGCGTGGACGGTGGTCAGTGGCGGATCGGCGTAGGCCGCGACGTCGAGGTCGCCGAAGCTGACCACCGAGACGTCGTGCGGGATACGCCGCCCTGCTCGCCGCACGGCGGCAAGCACGCCGGGAGCGAGTACGTCGTTCGCGACGAAGAGGGCGGTGAGCTGTGGCGCTCGATCCAGGAGCTCACCCGTGGCGGTATAGGCGCCGGCCGCGGCCAACCGGACGTGCGCCTCCCATTCCGGCCGGGGTGAAACGCTCGCCTCGACGAGCGCCGCGCGATAGGCGGCATGGCGCACCCGCACGCTGCTCACCGGCAGGTCCTGGCCGACGTAGCCGATGGCGCGATGTCCGAGCGCGAGGAGGTGCTGCACCGCCAAGCGCGCGCCGGCATCGTTATCCCAGCCGGCGGAGTCGAGCGGCGAATCGGGCACCTGGCGCAGCATGAGGATCACCGGCAGCTCGGTTGCGGCCGCCGCCAGCGTGCTACCGGCGGGCGGCCCAGGCGCCGGCACGGCCAGCAACCCCTCGACGCGGCTCTGGCGCAGTGACCGCACGCCGGCTTGCTCCTGCGCTGGATCTTCCCCGCTGTTGTAGAGCAGGAGCGAGTAGCCGGCGCGGCGCATCACGGCCTCCACACCCGAGAGTAGCCGGGCGTAGATGGGATTGGCCGGATCGGTCACCATCAGGCCAACAGTGCCGGTGCGGCCAGTGACCATCGACCGCGCCGCCTGGTTGGGCACATATCCCAACCGATGGGCCGTGGCGAGCACGCGCTCGCGCGTTGCGGCGTTGACGTCGGGTTTCCCATTAAGCGCACGCGAGATCGTATTGATCGAAAGACCCGCCTCGCGCGCCACGTCGTGGATCGTGACCGGCATTGCGTGTTACCCCGCCAGGGTGACCGGATGGCTGAGAAGGGACTCGCTCATGTCCCAGCCGGCGGCCGAGATGTAGTAGTGGATCGTGCCGGCGGGGAGATTCCAGTCCAGCGCGCGCGGCTGCTTGACGGTACAGAGCCGCCACGTCTGGTCGGGCGGCTCTACTGGCGGGACATCGCCGCCAGACACGGCGTAGACGTGATACTCCTTGACGAACGGCTCCGGTGGCGCCTGCCAGGTCAGAGTGGCCGTGGTCGCTTCGCCCTCGCCGGCGCGCTCCACCTTCAGGCCTCGCGGCGCCGACGGCACGAGGTCGAGCGGCCCCTTAGCGGAAGGCGTGAATACCGGATCGCTGCTGAAACACATTTGGTCGAGCCGCACTCCGTCATCGAGCCGGACCGTCGACTCGAGCCGGCCGCTCTTCGCCACACCCAGCTTCCCCCATACATAGGAATCGGTATGCGCCTCAAGCGCGCCGAGCGCGACGAAGTTGGCTACCCCCCACCCGCGGAGCCGGACGTAGACAGTGTACGGCCCGCCATCGGGCAAGTCGTAGCGGAGCTGCGGATCACCCGGCTGCGCCTCACCCTCGCGAGGCACGATCGCCATCTGGCGCACGACCGCCCAGCACGCCGCCTCGCCGTCCGGCGTCAAGTATGCCGTCGGGCGGTCGGCGATCATGTCTTCGCACCGCACGAAGAGCCGCCGCGGCCGCGCAACGCCGGTGGAACCAGAATACGTCGTCGCCTCATTCGACGGTGCGCTCATCAGCCCGGAACCTTCCACCGAGCAGACGACGAAGTAGCCCTCGAGCCCCTCGGGGATGGGCCAGTGGTGGCGGTAGTCGTCGCTTTGAATCTGGAGCTTCTCAACGGGTGAACGTGGGTCCTCGACCTCGGCGATGCAGCGGTACCCGCGACCGCTTTCCGCCGATTGGAAGATGCGGAAGCGCGTGATCTCGCTGTTCACGCCGGTAACGGTCCAGACAAGGTCCCTCCCGAGTTCGTCGGCGACTGTTGTCGCCGACGGCGCGCGGGGCGGCCGGATCATCATGATCTCCAGCCCGTGCACCCGGTCCATGTGCGTCGCCTTGTAGATCACCTTCGTGCCGTCGGGGCTGACGGCCGGGTGGGGATGCTCGGTCCCCTTCTGCCCAAAGTAGGCGTTGTCGTGGTAGCCGATGGGACGGATCGCGCCCGAGTCGGGGAAGAACACCGTCATCGTGCCCGGGTGCTGCCAGTCGTAGCCCGAGTCGCCGACGATGTAATTGCCGTGGTCGCCCCACGCCATGTGCACCCGGTCGGACCCGGTGGCGTAGGTACGAATCAGCCGACCATCGCCGTCGTAGACGCGGTACTCGCGCAGCCTGGGCCGCGCCCACCAGGCGATCATGGCGATGCGTTTGCGGTCGAAGCCGGGGTACACCTTGGCCGGCCCGTGGTAGTAGGCCAGCGTCTCGTGGCTAACATACGGCCCTTCGTAGAACATGATCGCCGGCGGCTCCTGGGTGGGGCGAACAAGCCAGCCCTGCATCGCGGTCAGAAAGATCGGCTCGTCGCCTTGCTTCTCGACGTTCATCGCGCCACCGAGGTTGCCGACGGTGACTGGGTCGAGACAGACCGGCCAGTAGTAGACTCCTTCTGGCCCCGGCGCAGGTGTCCACTCCTGTTCGCCGTGGCTGCCGCCTTCCTCAGCTACTTCCGGCCCAAACGGCGGCAGCACGTGCTCATGGGTGCGGCCATTCCAGCGCACGGTGAAGCGGCGCTCGCGTAGATCGCAGGCGTAGTTCTCGATCTGGTTCTGGAGATAGAGGTAGTGGCGCGTCATACGAATCGCAGCGCCCTCGGGCAAGGCGCTGCCATCGCCGGCGAGCCCACCGAGTCCAGATTCGGGCGGCGGTGCCAGGAGCGTGCCATCGTCGTTCCAGGGGTACCGCGGGTACGGCATCGAGAGCGTGGCGACCGAGCGCCGCTCGAGGCGGAAGACGTACGCCCGGCTCTCGTGGTTGGTCTGATAGACGAGACGCTGGCTGGCGCGGGAGCTAGCCCCCTCACCCCCCAACCCCCTCTCCCACCAGGGGAGAGGGGGAGTGTCGCGCGTGCTTGTGTCGCCTTCACGCTGGTAGAGGGTCTCGAGGGGAATGGGGTGGTCCGGGATGGGCAGCTCGGGTGTGTACGGCTCGGGGTATGGGTTGGGATAGCCATCCGGCGCCTTGAAGTCGCCGAACTTGAGCCCCTTCACCTTGCCGTGGCGGAAGTCCGGGCGCGTCTTACGCGGGGGAGGCACAATCATGCCAGCACCTTTTCTCTCGTCTGTGCGTCGTGCACGGGATCGCCGGTACGGGAACGCAGCCGCCACTCGATGTGCCGGTTCCACCGGGGATCGCGTGCTGGATAGTCCGTACGCTGATGGGCGCCACGGCTCTCGGTACGCTGAAGCACCGCCGCGAGGATCAAGCGGGCCACGAGCAGCATATCCGTGACGCGCAGCCATGGGTCACCCAGCCGTGGGCGGCCGGCGAGGCGCGCCTCGGCAGTCGTCGCCAGGCGCCCGACCGACACAAGCGCCTCGGAGAGACCGACGTGATCGCGCCAGACGCCGGCAGCGCCGGACATCAGCTCCCGGAGCCGGTCCACGACCTGCTTCGCCGCGGTGTCCTCTGCGTCCGTTCTGCCCGGCGATGTATCCGATGCCGCGTCGAGCTCGAATACCTCCCTCGCCTGCCGCTCGAGCGTCGTCCAGTCGGGTGGCTCCGAAACCTGCCGGGCGAGTGCCGCCGCCGAGCGGCCGGCGAGGGTACCGGAGACGACGATCTCGGTCGCCGAGCCGCCGGCCAGGCGGCCGGCGCCATGGACGCCGGCGCTTGCCTCGCCGGCCGCAAACAGCCCGGGCACGCCGGTCGCGCGGCGCGCGTCCACCTTAATGCCCCCCATGCAGGTGTGCGCCGCCGGCTTGACCGCCAATTGCTGGACGGCGAGGTCGATCCCGTGCTTCTTGAGCACCGGGTAGAGCCAGGGATAGCCCTCGAGCACTTCGCGCCGCACCGGCGTCGCGTCGAGCCAGACGCTGCCATCTGCTTCGGCGCGGCCATCGCGCGCCACCGTCGCCATCGCGACGACGAGCTGCTCTTTGGACATGCCCGCTTCGCCCACCGGACGAAACTCGGGCAGGAAGCGCACACCGGCCGCGTCGCGCAGCACCGCGCCATCGCCAAACAGCGTCGTCGGGACGACGAAACCGCGCAGCGATGCCGGGTGGTACACCACCAGCGGCTCGAACTGGATCAGCTCCATATCGATCAGCGTCGCGCCGGCGCGGTAGGCCATCGCGGGAGCAGCGCCCCAGATATCCCTGGGATACGTCGAGTGCGCGAAGAGCTGCCCCACACCACCGGCGGCGAGCACGACGGCGCGGGCGCGGATGAGCGCCGGCTCGTGCGTCCTTATCTCAAAGCCGACCGCCCCGCACTCGCCTTCGGGCGTAGGCAGTAGATCGACGATCGTCAGGCTGTGTCGCGTGACGTTCGGCGTATGTGCCAGGTGCCGGCGCAGCACGCGCCGGGCCTCCGGCCCCCACATGATGCCCGGGACGTAGCAGCAGCGCGGATACGTCGACCCGGCGGCGTGGCGCTGCACGAACTTACCGTCCTTCTGGGCGAACCCAACACCGAGCGCGAGCAGGTCATGGAAGGCCTCGGCGACCGTCTCTGCCGTTTGGCGAGCGAGCGTTGGGTCGCTCAGCCCCTGGCCTTCGCGCATGATGTCCTCGTAGAGCGCGCCGGCCGAATCGCGCGGGTCGGCGTGGCCCAGCGGCACGTTTAGCCCCTGCAGCCACATCGAGGCACCGCTGCCGTGCGCTGCGATGCGCACCATTGCGCCGGAACGGGACGCCTGCCACGCGGCGAGCAGGCCGCTCACGCCACCGCCGATGACCAGAACGTCTGTGTCAAGCCGGATCACGCACGCTGTTCCCGTCTATCGGCTCGGTTCGCCCGGCAGCACACCGGGCTGCCCGCCGATGAAGAGCTTGCCTTCGTCCGGAAACTTGTGGGCGTAACCGCACGCCTTACCGCAGTAGGGATCGCCGCGCATCAGATAGGCGCAGCCGAGGCAGTACACCTGACCGCAGATGCGGCACTCCCGCAGCCGCGCTTCGGAGCCCGAGGCGCCACAGCGATAGCACCGGCTCATTGAGCTCAGCATGCTCATCAGTCGATCACCTCCCCAACAGCGCATCTCGCGGGTCGCAGGCCATTGTCCCGAAGTCCGACGATCGCTCGGGCGTATGTCCATACGCCCCTACAGAACATCTACGCCTCCGAACCTGCGGCTGATACACCGTCTGCAATTGCCCACTGCCCACTGACACCTACCGTGGCGCTTCGTCGAGCAAGCGCTGGACCTCGGCCGCCGCTTCATCGAGCGCTTCCTTGACGCTCTTCTTACCCGCGAGCACCACATTGTCCACGTTGTCGAGCGCCTTTTGCGCGTCAGACCACACCGGTGACGGTGGGAGGAGGAACATCAAGCCGAGGCTTTGCTTCACCAGCGTGTTCCAGTAGGGGTTCTGTTTCTGGAAATCGGGATCGTCGTTGAACTTAGTCACCGGCGACGGGCGGCCCTGCGCTTTGACGAAGGCGCGGTTCCCCTCGCCAAGCGTGATGTACTTGAGCCACTCCCAAGTGGCATCGGGCTCCTTGGCGCCCTGGGGGATGGCGTACTGGTTCACCCGGTCGGAGAGCGAAATCGGCTTGGCTCTGGGGTTTCGCGCGCTGTGCGGCGCGATATCGACGCCGTATTCGAAGTTCGGATTGAAACGAGCGTGCTCCTCCTTGGCCTCGAAGAAGTGCCACACGCCGGTAATCCACATCGCCTGCTTCCCGGTGTACTGCGGCGCACGGGAGCCCCCGGTGCCGCTCGTGCGGTGTATCTTCAAGAAGTCGCCGACCGCCGCGGCGTTACCGTAAAGCCGGTTGGTCGAGTCGGCCATCCATTGGAGCGTCTCGACGCCACGTTGGTCGTTAAAGAGCACCTTCTTCGCGTCGTCAGTGACGACCTTGCCGTCGTTGCGGCCGAGCCAGTCCATGAACGGCGCGCCGGGGAAGTCGAGACCAATGCTCGAGAAGCCGGCGCCTTCGCGCTTGGTCAACTTCTGCGAGAATTCGGCCAGCTCATCCCAGCTCTTCGGCCCGCGCTTCGGATCGAGCCCGGCACCCTTGAACGCCTCGACGTTCCAGAACAAGTAGGGGCGATCGGCCGGCGTGAGCTGGGGCAGGGCGTAGGTCTTGACGCCGCGCTGGCCCGGCGGCACGAGCACGGGATAGAAGACCTGTTTCGGCTCGAGCTTGTCGCGCTTGAGCTGTTCGTCGAGCGCCTTGAGCAGCCCGCGCACCATCCAGCCCTGCGAATCTTCCGAACCGGTCATCGTCACATCGGGTGGCGTGCCGGCCACCAGGAGCGAGATCACCTTCTCGTTCAGCCTGGCCCGGCCGTCGATCAACTGGTCGTTGATCGTGATGTGCGGGTACTTGGTCCGGAAAGCGTCGATCTGTTGCTTGACCAACGCCTCGCGCGCGCCGCCCCAGCGGTGGATGAACTCGATCGTCGCCGGCTTGGCTGCCGGCTTGGCTGCCGCCGTGCCGGACGCCGGCGACTGGCCTGTTACACCACACGCTGCCACGCCGATGACGCCAATCACCGTCCCAGCCGTCCACAGCACGTTCCGGCGCAAGATAGGTCCGCTGAAGTCCACTGTCTCTCCTCCATCTGCAGCCTCTAACGGCTGCCGCCGGCCGTATGCCGTTCCCGAAGCGTTACCGGTAGCGCTTCGGGAAGTGTACAACGAGAGCACGTAGCTTGGCAAATCGGCATCGGGAGCGGACCGGGTTCGGCAGGACGAGCTTGTCGTCGGTTTCGCGCTGCCAGCGGAGGAGGCGCTCGTAGAGGGAGCGGATGATGGGCTCTGAGCCAGCGTCGTAGAACGCGTTGTGCAGCCTCTGTATCCGTTGAACTACGGCTGCACGGCGCGACGGACCGCTCGTCCGACGGCTTCGAGGGTGGGGAGCGACCATTCGTCGTAGAAGCGGCTGAGCACGATGCCGCGGGCACCGGCACGGAAGGCTTGCTCGATGGATGCCTCGACGTCGTCGGGTTCGGTTGACGGAGAGCCCGGCGCTTCGAGGTCGATGCCGGGGCAGACGGGTACACCAGGGCCGGCGGCCTCGACGATGCGGCGCGTTTCGTGGTAGACGAACTCTTCCGGCGGAAAGCCGCGCGCCGTCAACTCGTCGAGGTTGTTTGGGCCGCCGAAGCCGAATGCTTCGTAGAGGAGCTGGCGCACCTGTTCGGCCTGCCAATCACGGAACAGCCCGCGCTGTAATGCGCGCACGTTGCGCGCGAACCGAGGTCCGGCCACACGGTGGAAGACGTTCGGCTTGATCCAGTCGGCGAACTCGCGCACCTCGGCGTAGTCGAACGAGGCACGATGGAAAAGCTCCATCTGATGCGAGTGGTGGATGTTGAAGGCGACCTGCTGGCTCGGCACAAGTGACTTGGCAACACCGTAGATCTCGCGGAACATCCGCCCTCGTGTCTCCTGCCAGAGCGACTGCCAGGCGAGAATCTCGGGGTAGCGGATGAGGAGACGGAACAGCGTGACCAGGTAGCCGTCGCGCGGGCGCAACGCCGTCTCGTCACCGCCGCCTTGCGAGTCACGATTGGCCGAATGGATCAGCTCATGGGCGCGCAGGTAGCCATCCCGCGCGCGTTCGGCCGACCAGCCCTTCGCCGCCGCCTGCGCGGCGCAGTGCTCGCAAAAGCACGCAGGAACCGCTTGGCCGTAAAAGAGCTGCTGGAAGGGAGACGATGCGCCGAACCCTTCGAACTGGAAGTAGACGCCGCTCAGTCCGGCGGCTTCGTAGCTGCGGACGTGATCCTCGATCATGCCGAGGATGAAGCCGCGATAGCGCGGATTGTTGTAGCACGGGCGGAGCCGCGGCCGGCCGAGCGCGTCGACCGAAAGGGCGGTGGCCATCGCCGGGGAGAGCGCTTCTGGCGGATTGTAGTAGTAGGCGTCGAAGAGGTAGGCATACACGGCCAAGTCGCGCGCCTGCGCCGCTTCCAGGAGCCATGCCAGCGCGTCGATCTCCTGCAGCCCGTTTTGCGGCGTCTTCATCGGCGGAAGCGCCTCCGGTGGGTAGAGCTCCGGGTGCGGCGTGCTGAAATAGCCGCCCAGCACGGTGCGCGGGCCCAGCCGCTCGCGATGGCCGGGCGCCCATCGAGCCGCCTTGTACGACGGCGTGCCCCGGTTGGCGGTGACGAGGCAGATCGTGTTGGCTCCGGCGATGTGCTGCAGCACGTCGAGCGCGGCGTCGATCCCCTCGTCGAGCAAGCTGTGCGGCCAGACCTGGGCAGCGACTAACGAACCATTATGCGGGAACGCATTCCGCGAATTGGAAGTCATGTCCCCGCCATGGTACCTCGTTTGGCGGTGCTTGTAAACAGCCGGATGCGCACCTCCGGCCCTGGCAGTCGTCAGCCGCAGCCGATCGCGTGTGAGATGGGTAGGCGCCAGGAAGACCGCTTGCGCCGCCCTCTGGAGCAACTCCTCTCGAGTGTGGCGCTCGTCGGGATCGATCAGTTTCTCCTGGTGCTACTGCGCGTCGGGGCGCAGCGGATGGTTGCGCTCGGGGAAACTCAGGATCTCTTCGAACTTGGCGATCACCTGATCGCCGGCGATGAGCACGGGGATCTCGTCGGTGCCGGTCCGTTGTCGCATGCTCTGCCGCTGCCCGCGATCGGCGGCCACCTGGCGCACAATGAAGTCGACGCCGCGCTTCGTGAGCTCGGCACGCGGTGTGCCAGGTCGCTCGCCAGTTGGCGAGCAAAACGGCAACCGCTACTCCAGCACCACTACGTCGTAGGCGTCGAGGCGGGGCAGCGTGAAGGCAAGCGCCGTTCCGTCACCGGCGACGTGGCACTCGAGATCCTTCTCGAGGACAAGAGAGCGGGCGGACCGCACGCCCGGCGCGGCCACACGGAGGCGTATGGCGCCCAGCGGGATTACCTGTTCGAGGGCGCGGGATTCGCGACCGGTGCCGTTGATCAGGTGGAGAACGAAGCGGTGCCCCCCAGCATCGGTGCGCTGCCGGTGCAGCGTGATCTGCACCGAGGGCGGCGCATCGGTCTCGATCGGCAGGTCACCAAGCAGGTTGCGCACGAGGTCGCCGATGAGGTAGCCGTACGGGGCGTGTCGCAGCAGCCAGTACGACTCGCCAACCAGCCAAGGCAGCCAGACGGCGCTGCCGTTGCCGTAACGCGACCGGATCAGGCCGGGTACGTCGGTCTCGTCCTCGGGCCGCCAGAAGGCAAACTCGGGAGTGTTGTTCAAGACGGGCGGAATGAAGCAGAGCGTACCCGCCGCCGCCGTGTAGACGAATGGTCCGTTGAGCGCCAGGACGCCAACGTCTTCGAAGCGCGGCAGGCCGGAGGCGGCCGCGTCGCGCACGCGCAGGTAGGCGCCGCGCACGTTGCGGCTGCGTACCGGCGCGACGCCGAGCGACTGCAGGGCGGCGCCGGCGCGGGGCGCGCCGAGCCGGTCGCCCAGACCCGTTTCGCCGGTGCAGAGCAGGAAGCCACCGAGCGCCACGTAGGCGTCGAGCGTCGCGGCGTCTTGGTCGGAGAGGCAGAAGACGTCGGGCAGGACCAGGACACGGTAGCGCTCTGCCAGCCGCTCGGCCGTCCAGCGTTCGTGCGGGCCGATGTGCTCGTGGTAGAGCACGTCGAACGGGACGTGGTCTTCCACGAGCGCCGCGTAGCAGCCACGGTACGCGTGCACCCACTGCCGTTCTGGCGGCTGCTTGACTTGGTGACCGAGCCACTCGAAACTGGGACGTGAGTAGATGACGGCGACCTGGGCCGCCGACTCCAAGTCGCGGTGGTACGCCTCGTGCTTGGCGAGGAAGCGATACGTCTCCTGCAGCGCCGGCAACGCACGGCGGTCGTCCTGGCCGCCGACGCCCTCCGGCGTACCGGAGAGCGCCACCCACGGCTGGCCGCCGTTGGCGGCGATTTGCATGATGTCGTAGGCGACCTGGCCGGGCGGCTGGCCGCTACGACGGCTACCCTGGATATCGAAGTAGCTGAGTAGGATCGTGATCGGCTGGTTCTCCCGAAAGGTGCGCGCCAGCCGGCACTGCTCGCCGGCCCAGTAGGGCCACTGGGGGTACGGGCGATTGAGCGTGACGTGGGCCTCGACGGTGATGACGTCGACGATGTCGGAGAGCGCCAGGTTGTCGAACCCGCTCTCGCGCTGGTGCGCCGGGCGGTCGGTGGTCAAGTGGAAGTCGACGCTCGTCATCAGGTGCGGGTCGCGCGCGTGGAGGAAGTCGCGCACACGCGTGGCCAGTTCGCTGATTACGCCGCTGCGGAAGGTAGCGATCGCACGCCACGCCGCGTCGTCGCGGCTTCCCGCCGCCGGGTACGGCCTTCCCATCTCGGCCTCGAACCGCTGCCGGCACGCCGGACATTCGCACCCCTGGAAGGGAAACGCATTGAAGAAGAAGCCGTCGACCGGATAGCGGTCGAGGATCTCGCCCATGATCTCGAAGGTGCAGCGCTGCCGGTAGGAGCCATTGGGACACGTGACGTAGAGCTGGCCGTCGCCGACGCGCAGCGGCTCTCCCGTGCGATCGTGGGCGAACCAATCGGGATGCGCCTCGTACAGCGAGCGGTAGTGCTTGCTCACGTCCATCCGTGCCAGCACGCGGAGCCCGCGCGCGTGGGCGCGCTCGACGATTTCGCCCAACAGATCGCGCCCGGGTGGCAAGAACTCGCTCACGCGCTGGTACGGCAGCGCCGTAGGATAGAAGCACACGATCCCACCGCCACCGCACATGACGACGTTGGCGCCGGCGTCGACCGCCCAGCCGACGTAGCGCTCGACGTCGAGCGTCGCGTCGATCTTTCGGATGTTGGTGTGGATCGCACGGAACGGTCCGCGCCAGAAGTCCAGGTCGCGTTTGTGTGATTGCGCCGTCATCGCCAGGTCGTCTACTCCTTGTCTGTTGTGAGATGCCGCTGGTTCCATGGGGGCGGCTGCCCTCACCCTAGCCCTCTCCCAGGGGGAGAGGGGATGAGGGGGTGACGCTGCACTGGATCGGGCGCGGCGGGCGCGATGAATCGCGCCCCTACAGTCCTCCGCCCGCTGCCTACTGCCTACTGCCTACTGCCTACTGCTTCTGCAGGAGTGCCTCGACCGCCGGCCGGACGCTGGCGAACATTTCGCGGGCGCTGACTGTGCCGGCGTTGACCTCGTCGTAGAGTTTGGGCCGGTAGACGCGGCGCAACTCTTCGACGTTGCGCGCGTTCACCGACGGCAGCGTGTGGTAGCCCATCGCCTCGACAAACAGGTGCAGCGCTTTGGGCGGCTGGTCGGCGCCGGCCTTGACGAGCGCCTGCGCGTGCTGGCGATGGGGCGAGATGACGTACCCGGTACGGGCGAACACCTTCCCGGCGAACGCTCCCGCGGTGAACGCCAGGAGGTCCCAACCACCCTGCGGCTCTTTGGCGCCGGCCGGCAAACCATACGTGATGAGGCTGTTGACCGTGCGGCGCTGCGCCTTCTTGGGCACCGGCGCGACGTCCCATTCGAACTGGAGGTTCTGGCGGTAGCGGCCGAGCGCGCCGAAGCCGTCGAAGATCATGCCGATCTTGCCGGCCTGGAACAGGTTGGCGGCGCCCTCCTTCACTTGCGTCTGGCGATCGGGATGCGCCCGATGCCTCACCGCTAGGTCGGCCACCCACTGCATTGCTTCGACCGACACGGGATCGGCCAGCGTGAAGCGCCTGCCGTCCTTGCTGAAGACGCCGTCTGGATGGCCGAAGTTGAGCGCCCACGTCTGCTCGTAGCCGGTGTTATGAAAGATGAGCGCGCCCCAGGTATCGGGCGCTTGGGTGAGTCGGCGGGCCGCCTCGAGGGAATCGTCCATCGTCCAACCCGGCACGTCCCACTTCTCGTTCGGCGGCGGCTTGACGCCGGACTTACGGAAGAGCTCGAGGTTGACGTAGAGCAGCCGGCCGGCGGCGCCCATCGCCCAGGCGTAGCGCTTGCCGCCCAGGTTCCCACCGAGCACGCCGAAGTCGTAGATCAGCTCGTAGAAGTCCTGGCGCCGGAAGCCCGACGTTTTCATGAACGGATCCATCGGCTGCGTGAGCTTTTGCTCGGCGTAGTCGAGGACGTAGTTGTCGTTGATGCGGGCGACGTCGGGTGGCGTGCCGGCGGCCATCGTCGCCCGCAGCTTCTCGTCGTTCCCGCTCACCGCCTCGACCTGGGCGTTGGGGTTGAGGCGCCGGAACTCGTCGAGAATCTCGCCCAGGCCGCTTCTTTCAAGGTTGTCGCCGGTCATGAAGGTGACGCTGTAGCTCTTGGCCGTCTGAGGCCGGTCGGCGGCACCGGTTGGCCCACCGCAGGCGGCCAGCACGGTGACGGCGGGGCCTGTGAGGGCCGCGCCAAAGGCGGTGCGGCGCGTGCGGGCCGAGCGTTCTGATGACGTGCCGACGGGATGCGACTGAGTCATATCGCGTCCTCCTTGCGCTACTGGTCGCGAGCGGCCGGTGCTCGTTGCGCGCCGGGTGCCCGCAGAACTACGGCTGCTATGCCGATTGTACTTGTGTGCGCGCGGTTTTGCAGCCATGTCGCGGTCGTCCAATCTGGGAATCGGAGTTCGTTTGGTAATCTGACACTTTTCGCGGGCTGCGACCGACCGGCTGTGTTCGGTCGTCGAGGTGCCGAGGGAGAATGATCGCACGTCCCCTCTATATATGAATCTGCGCGGCGAGGCGCGAAAATGAACGCGGCGCTACACGGCGACGGTTGGCACGTTGCGGCGCTGTCGGCGGTTCCACGTCGCCGGCCACTTCCACCGGTTGATCGGGCGATCACCTGCGGTGCCGTCATTGGCCGCGGGCCGCCGGCGGCGCACGATACCTGGGGAGCGAACCTCACCCCCGACCCCCTCTCCACTCCGGTGGAGAGGGGGAGAACCCAGCCTGCCGGGTGGTGCGCCTCACGCATCGCTGGCGGAGTTCGGACTGGCTCCTCCTACAGAAAGCACGTCGCATTGTATATCGACTCGATGTATACTGGCCATGCTTGCTGAAGGGCGCACGAGGGCGCAGCGGGCGGCACGAGGGCGGCGATGGGCGCAGGTGACGCAATGGACGAGACCCGGGGGATGCAGAGTGGGCCGACCGGCCTGGCGAACCGGGAGAAGTGGGCCGCGTTCGACCCGCTGGTGGACGAACACGCGGACCTGATTCGGTCGATCCGGGACCGCGTCATCGACAACGCCGGCGCCGCTCCTGGGGAGCGCATGCTCGACGTGGGCGCGGGGACAGGGCTGATTGCGTTGGAGGCCCGCCGGCACGCGGCGCCCGCGGGGGTGGTGGTAGCGTTGGACATGTCGGAGGGTGCGCTGCGGACGTGCCGGAAACGCGCCGCCGAGACGCGTGTACCTGGTGTTCCGCTGCACGTGGTAGCCGGCGAGGCGCTGCGTCTACCGTTCCGCGACTCCGTGTTTGATATGGCGACCGGGCGGTCGGTGCTGATGTACGTGGAGGACAAGCCGGCGGCGGCGCGCGAGCTGTACCGAGTGCTGCGGCCCGGAGGCCGCGCGTCGGTCTACGAGCCGATCAATCGCCACATGACGCCGGCGCGCTGGTACGAGGTGCTCGATGGCGCCGCGCTGCCGCCGGGTTACGCCGAGGTTCACGAACAGATCGCGGCCGAATTGAGGGCGCGCCGCCATCGGGAGAGTCCCGACCGCGCGCTGGCGATCGCGTTCGACGAGCGCGACCTCGTCCGCGCGTTCATTGCGGCCGGGTTCTCGGAAGTAAAGCTGACGTATGAGTACGTCTACACCGAGGCGCAGCGAGTCGAAACCAAGCCCGTGGAGTGGTACCTGCAGCGAGCGGGCTACGCCGAGATCGCCCGCTCACTGATCGGCGACGACGCCGAGGCGCTGCTGGCGCGCTTCGCCGGGATGGAGGTCACGCTACCGCAGCGGGGCAAGAGCGCCGAGGCTTACCTGGTGGCGTGGCGCTGACGGCGTAACAGTGGAGTTGGAGAGCCATAGCGGCGATGTCGATTACGTGCGTTCGGTGGCATTGCTGGTCGCCGCGCGTACCGCTTGGCAGCCACTTCCCGGCGGCTGCCAAGCGAGCCCCGGGCTTGTGGTGCAGCGACAGCAGACACGAGGGGTGGGTCGATGGTCGAAGACGTGGTGAGGCAGGCGTCGCCCGCGGACGCGGCGGCGATCGCGCGTATCTACAACGAGGGGATCGAAGGCCGCGTGGCGACGTTCGAGACCGAGCCGCGCACACCGGAGCAGATCGAGGCGCTGCTGGCGGCGAGGGGCGACCGGTACCCGACCGTGGTGATCGAGCGGGATGGGCACGTGATCGCCTGGGCGGCCGCCGGCACGTACCGATCGCGCCCGTGTTACGACGGCGTGGCCGAGTTCTCGGTGTACGTGCAACGGACGGCGCGCGGCTCCGGTGCCGGCCGCGCCGCCCTCCGCGGGCTGATCGCGGCCTGCGAGCAGCGCGGCTTTTGGAAGCTCGTTTCGCGCGTCTTTCCGGAGAACGCGGCCAGCCGAGCCTTGTGCCGCCGTCTCGGCTTTCGTGAAGTCGGCGTGTACGAGCGCCACGCCAAGCTCGACGGGGAATGGCGTGACTGCGTGATTGTAGAGAGGCTGATCGGAGAAGCGGCGATCCACCGCCTAACTGGCGCAACTCAAGCACCGGCCAAGTGGCCAAACACGTAGGCACGACAGAGTAACCGAATCGCGCCGCCGGTGAAGAAGTGAACCACGCCGAAGCGGTTACTTGGCCACGAGTCTTAAGATTGTGCCGTGCCTCGGTTTTCGTGCGGCCGAACAAGCACAAGAGCCGGCACGAAGGCAGCCGTGACTTGGATTCGGGTCCAAACGAAGCAATTTGCAGCCGCCGGTATCGGTTACGCCACATGCTTCCGGCGCCGCGTGGCGGGCGGGAGGCGGGGACTCTTTGGTTTGGGCGCAGCATCGGCCGACAGAACCGGCTCGTGCAGCAACTCGTCGTCACTCAGGTCGAAGAGTTGGGTACCCGCGAGCAGCGAGTCGTTGAAGATTCCCCGCTTGGCCTGATCGGCGATCTCTGCGGCGTTCGGTAGCCTCTTCGCCTTCGGCATTTCTGTCCTCCTCACCCCATCGGGCGCCTGGCCCAATGCGATCATACCGCAAGCCCAAGCGCGGTGCGAGGAACTGCCACACGCGATGCATAGTGCGGCGCTTGCCTTCGTCTGGCGTTAGCCTTCCCTGCGCCACCGGACGAAGGTAGGGTCTCCGGGCCTCGACGACCGCCGCACGCACGAGCGCCGCTACCGCCTCCGGCTGCGGATAGTCAGTACCTGACACCTTGGCCAGGAGATACCACGTGCCGTCTGCACCCGCCACGGCAATCACCTGAAGCGCGTGATGATGCACGAGCACGGCCGCGTCGAGGTCGGAGAATGCCGCGCCTGATCGGTGCGTGTGGACGGCGATGTAGCGGTGGCCGGCCCGCATGAGGGAAAGGTGCGGTTCAATGGAAACCTCGTCAGCCGTGCCTCGCAGCGGTCCGCCCAACGGTGAGCCGGAGTCCGCGTCGAAGGTCGCGGCCCACTCGGTGCCCTCGCGCGCGGCGCGCAGCCGCAGCGCGTTCCCCACATGCCAGAGCGCGCGGCCAGTTAGTCGCGGGATACCCAGTGCTTCCAGGTGCCTGACGACCACCTCACGGTTACTGCCCGACTGGCCTCCGTCGTTTCGGTCCGAGATGTCACCACCGGGGCCGCGGTCTTGGCCTCCGCCGGTGCCAATGGTCCCAGGGGTTCCGGAATGTACGACACGTCCAGCGTAAGGATGGGCTCCGACTCGCGGCGATCCGTTGGATCGACCGCACCAGGAAAGTCCGCGCCTTCTCCGGGTACGAAGGCGCCAGTTCCAGTTGGACGCCTGGACCACTCACGCACTTCGTCAAACGGTCGATGACGGCCGTAGTTCTGAGTAGCGATGCGCCGGTAGACGGAGGCCGGCGATGTCCGATACGCAACATCCAGACGCGGGAACGCGGAGCCGTGGACGTTGGATCGGCCGCACTCAGCGCGCGACGCGGTGCTGCATGGCGCAAGAATTGCCGCCGGCGACGTGATGCTGGACGTGGGGGCGGGCCATGGACTAATGCTTTCGCGGCGCCGGCACAGGAGGGCGAGCACGGGAAAGTTGGCTCCAGCGACATCTCGCAGGGCTTGCTCGACCGGGCGCGCGCCAGGCCGCGGAGTTGGTTGCCGGCAGGTGCGCCTTCGTGCGCGCACCTGCCGGCAACCTTGCACCGATCGGGGGCGCATCGGTGGACGTAGTCGGGTTGGACGAGTCGGGGCAGGCGGTGCTTACCGGCGAGTGTAAGTGGCATATGCGGCCTTTCAGTTGGGAGGAGCTCCAGCGCTACCTCGACCACGTACGCGCATTAGGGGCGCGCGTGCGGCCAGACGTGCTCCATCTCCTGTTCAGCAGGAGTGGCTTTGCCGAGAGCGTCGCCCGCTGGGCGGCCGGCAACCGCGCGATGCTGCTGACGCCCAAGGAGCTTCTGGCTCCTTTCCAAAGCCTCGGCAGCTTACAGCGTTGACGTGCACACACCCTGTAATTGCGGTGTCGCGGGGATGACGTCGCAAGGGCGGGCGAAGACTTTCACCGCGAACTCGTCGGCGAAACGGCGCTTAGCAAAAACTGGGCGGCACATGCCCTACGTTGCCTCAGTGTGTATGGCGCCGTGCTCGCGAGCCGATGGTGCAGATGAGTCGCGAGATGTGCCGGCCACACTCACGGTCAGGGTACTGCGGCCAGGCTCTGCTTCCTCGATGACGAGCCGTCCGCGAAGACCTAAGGCGTGCAGAACCTCGGCTAGGGTGACCAGCGTCGGATTCTCTCCGTGGCGCAGAAGCCGAGCGACAGTCGGCTGCGATTTAGCCATGCGCCGGGCGAGCTCACTTTGAGAGATGCCTAGCGACTTGCGCACGTTGTCGAGGAGGCGCATCGTCTCCCGATAATGAGCGGCACGCCGGTACCCTTGGTCGTAGTGTCGCTGTCCTTCCGGTGTCGCGACGGCGGCAGCACGCAACTGCTTCCACCGGGCTCCTGGTACGCTCCTATCCATTCTGAAGCTCCATCCTATGTGGCCGGACTGACTTTGCGCGTTCGTATGTAGTCGGTCGCCATTCGCCCGACTTGACGGTAGACCGATGACGGCAGCGCTGTATAGCTGTATAGAAGCTATGGACCGACCGGCGCGAGCGACCACGAGCGCATGATCGCTGCGCCAGCCTATCGCGGGCTCAGCCCGCTACCGGATCTTGCCGCGCGCCGAGATCGGCCATTCGACCTCGACGATCTCCTCGGCAGCGTGGCGCCGATAGCCGAAGACGACGTCGTGGAGGTTGGTGGTGCCGCAGGCGTGGTTGGGAATAATGTGGAGCTTCTCGCCGACGCGCGGGCGAGGCACGCCCTCGGCAACCTGAGAGACGTTGAGGACGCCGTGCTCCTCGCTCATGCGCTCGAGGTAGACGTCGGGGTACTCACGGACGTAGCCGTTGGAGGCGCCCGAGCGAAGGCTGTCGTTGGTAAAGGTCTTGGAGCCGCCGTCGACGGTGCTGAAGCCGGGGCAACTCGTCGTGACGACGGTCACCAGCACCGACATGGCGCACTGCTCGATCGTGCAGTTGCCCGCACGCACGACGTTGAGGCCGTTGTAGATGTACGTGCCGGAGCGATGCTCGGTGCAGCCGATCTCCTTGGAGATCCGGTGCGCGCCGGTACCGCCGCCGCTGATCACGTTCACCGGAATGCCGTCGCGCGCCAGGAGGTCGCGCGTCTCGGCGAACACGTCGCGCATGCCCGGGCGGCTGGGGAAGCACATGAGGCCTCGAAACGAGACGCCCGGCAGGTCGGTAATCATCCGGGCGAGGGCCTGCGCTTCACGCGCGCCCTGCACGCCCGCACGGTGACCGCCGGTGTCGATCTCGACGAGCAGATTGACGTGCGTGCCGGCTTCCCGGCAGGCCTCGGCGATGCCGCGCGCCGCGACCTCGCTGTCGATGGCGACGGACAGGGTGACGCGCCGCGCCAAGCGGGTCAGGCGCTCGAGCTTGGGCGCACCGACGATGTTGTACGGCACAAAGATGTCGGTGAACCCGGCGTCGGCGAATATCTCTGCCTCACCCAACTTTTGACAGGTGATCCCTACCGCGCCAGCCGCGAGCTGTTTGTGGCCGATGGCCGGGATCTTGTGCGTCTTGATGTGCGGACGGCACTCGAGCCCGATGGTATCCAGCTCATCCTGCAGCCGCCGGATGTTGTCCTCCATTACGTCGAGGTCGACCACCATGGTCGGGGTGTCGAGGTCGGCAACGCGCAACATTGTGTTTCTCTCCCTTTTGTCAGCTTGCAGTTGCTGCCGGGCGGCTCGGCCCGAACGGCCTGATGCTATCAGTCGGGGAACGTGGGCTTGCTCTTCCACTCGATAATGAGGTTGGCCTCACGTGCGGCGTCGCGCATCGCTTGGGCCACCGTCTTCTCGCCGGCAAAGGCGGTGTCGATCTGCTCACGCGCGATCTGCAGCCCCTTGAGGTGGTTGTAGTGGAAGAATCGCCGCGTGACTTTGCCGTCGAAGACTTTGCCGAACACGTTCATGTGCTCTGGCGGTGGCGCGGCGTACCCACGGGGATCGGTGGCCGCCTGCTTGAGCGCGGGATACGCCAGCTTGGTCTTGCCGAACAACCCTTGTGTCTGCGCTCCGGCGAGCCACTTGGCAAACGCCCAGGCCGCGTCCTTGTGCGGCGTCGCGGCGTTGACGCAGTTGGGATCGCCCGACGTATAGGTCACCGGCGCCGGCCCGCCGCGACGGGCGCGCGGGATGGGGAAGACGTCCCACTCGAACTGTGAACCGATTCCGGTGAGGAAGCTGTTGATGGAGCTGCTGCTGCTTTCCACCATGGCCACGCGGCCGGCGACGGACACGTCGCGTATGCCGGCCTGGCTTAGCTCGCTGCGCGTGGTGAGCGGGATCATCACCCGGTGCTTGTCCAGTAGATCGTAGACGAACTGCACGGCCTCGATCGTTTAAGGATCGTCGAGCATGTACTTCATCTGGCTGTAATCGTGCGTCTTTCCGCCGTTGCTCCAGATGAAGCCAGCCAGTTGGTACTCGATGTCGTTGTAGGTGAGGCTGACACCTGAGCCTCAAAAGTGGCGAGTAGTTCGCGGCAGGTGTCGGTCAGTTGGTGGGAGACGATGCGACCGGCCCAATTCCTACCCTCGGCGCGTTCTGTGATCACTACAACGTTATCGAGCGCCAGCCGTGCTAGCTGGCGAAAGCGCGCGCCGTCCAGTTCGCGCAGAAGGCCCGGTATATTCCCTTCGACGTAGGCCACGGTCTCTAGCAGTTCGTCTCGCGCGTTGGCGCGTTTCTGCAGCTTCTTCAGCCGAGCCTCAAGTCGTTCCTTTTTCACCAAGAGTCCTAGCTTTTCGTGGCGCGCCTCTTCGGGGGTGAAGACGCCGGAAGCTACCGCTTTCACAAGCCGCTGAATACCATCCTCGGCTTGCTGCAACTCAACAAGTATGGTCTGAGCAATCTCACCCTCGGTCTGCATCGCCTGATCTGCGGCCTCTTGATCAAGGTAGCGGCGAAGATGGAGCTTCTCTAAGTAGTCGATAAGGAGGCTCTCGACGGCAGCGCGAGCCAGACGTTCCCGAACCTCGGCCCCAAGGCAGTGGCTCGCGCCGAGTTGCATGTATGTCCCGCACTTGTATGCCGGTTCTCTCCCCTTCGGCACCCTGATAAACATTCGCCCACCACAGCGGGGACAGCGGAGTAGGCCGGAAAGGGCATGCGTGGTGCAAGCAATACGGCGGGCGTCTGATGCCCGCGCTTTACGCACTTCCTGGGCACGCTGCCACAGCGCCACATTGACAAGTTGCAGTTCCGGGTGATGAGCTTCCGCCATTCCCTCGTCGCGCACCCACTTTGAGAGGTGGGACTTACCACGTTCGAAAATGCCGATGTAGATTCGGCTCGTGGTGATGCGCTGAACGTCATCGGGCGCGATCGGCCGTTCCTGCCCTGGTTGGTAGCGGGAGCCTTTGCGGTTGGCGTGAGTTGGGCGTACCCGCATCCGGTAGCCCTGATCATTGAGATAGAGAGCCACCTGCCGCTGACTCATCGGCAGCCACTCACCGCGTTCGTTCGTGCGCCCGTTGGCGTACAAGTCGAAAATCAGCCGCACTATGGCGGCCTCTTCTGGATCGATTTCCAGCCGCGAACGCGGACGGCCATCTTGGTGAGGCACATCGGCAACGGCATGGTAGCCGAATGGTACGACGGAGCCCACCCATCCGCCGGCCCGGAATTTGGCGTACTGGCCCCGAGTAACGGACTTGACTATCTCCTGCTTTTGGTCGGCGTCAAAGATGGCCTTAATCTGGCCGAACACCGTGCCGGTACGGGTGGAGTTGTCATATACTTGCTCGGGGGTGATGACGATGGTGTCGTTTTCCCGGCACGCCGCCTGAAGTTGCAGCGTATCAATGATGTCTTCGTCGCGGGATAGGCGGCTCGTCGCCACGCAGATGATGACGGCAACCCGCCCCTTCTTCACGTCTATGAGTAGCCGGCTCATTACCGGCCGGTCCTCAATCGTCTCGCCGGAGATGCCTTGCTCTTCGTAGACCACAACCGGCAACCCGCGCTCTTCGCCCAGTCGGGCAAGTGTGCGCTGGTCTTTCACGCTCCAATTGTCCTTTTGCTTGCCGGTCGATACCCGCACGTAGAGGGCGGCGTAGCGCTCGCCCTGTAACCCTTGGATGGCTTCGGCAATGCGGACAAGTGGCTTACTTGTCGCTATCATCTTCTTGTAGGCCTCCGTGTTCTAAGGTTCGGGTCTGCCAGCCCCGGTTCGTTCGCCCGGCGTCGGGGCATTTTCTATCTGATCTCAACACTTAACGTTTGAGCCGCGTGGATGCCGCGAATCTGGTGATTCGGCGAGCGCATGTCCCGTTCTTGCCTGAGACGGCGCACGTCCAACCGCCCAAAGCGAATGGCCCCGCGCGGACGACGGATCTGCACGAAGCGCAACCCACCGCGGCGCGCCAACCGTCGAACCGCGTCGGGTGTCAGATTGAGGCATTCGGCTGCCTCCCTCGTGGTCAGCAATGGGTACTGTGCTGGATCGTTAGCCGGATAGCTGTCAGTCCGGTTGATGCCGCCGCCGTCCACGGTTCGCATGCCCTCCTGTTTCTGGCAATTCTGCACTTGCGTATTGTCAAACTGCAATCTACCGGGTACAGTCCCGCTGCCGAACGTGGGTCCAGCACGTTGGGCAGCATCACGCAGCCGCCTCGCTGGTTACTCGGTTAGGCGGCTGCGGCTTTTCCCCAGTCTGGCGGTTCGGCCCACAATTCCTCGGGACGTACGCCGAGTGCCTCGCAAAGTGCCTTCAGGTGCTTCACCCGCGGCTCATTACGGCCGTTCTCCCAATCGGAAATTGTCTGCCAGCTCACGCCGACTTTTCCGGCTAACTCTCGCTGCGTGAGAAACCGCATCCGCCTCAAGTGGCGCAGGTTTCTCATTCCTGTTCACCCCCTCTCGTTCAAGCAGAGTCACGGTCAGTATAGCAGTAATATCGGCTTTTGGCGGCTCCAGCCATATTCCATATGTCCTATTCCGTAGACAAGCCGATCTACTTCACATACCCTGGGGCCGACTTTCGGTGTGTGGACGGCACCGAACGTCGGCGTTACGCAGAAGAGTGGGAGGAGGTGGCGAGCAGCGCCGGCCGTGGCGCGTTCACGTTCAGTCCAGCGGTGACATGGGCGACTACGCTTCAGCGTTGCCAGCCACGTTGGTTGGCGAGCCGCTGCACCTGACCGTGAACGGCGAGCACATCGCAGACCTCCTCACGGCACTGGGCTACACGGTCGTGTCCGGTGAAGCAGTGCCAGCAGAAGAGGTGCGGCTTAGTGCAAAGGGGCCACGTTCGCCGACCCTGGGGGAAGATCCCCGGATGCCGGGTTTTCGCCACGTCATGATGCCGGTGGTGTGGGCGCGCTCGTCGGAGACGACGGAGCCGGCCAGTCGCGCCAAGCGCCAGAGCCGGGCACCGAGAACGCGCCGCGTGGCGTAGCCGCCGATCGCCGGCCGCGAATTGGAGCACCACCACAACGCAACCACCGGTGTGGCGTCGGTGGTTGCGTTGTGCCATCTACATCGCAGTCCAGAATGGGAATCCGACACCCTCCTTGGCCTGGTGCCGTCAATAGTAAGCGCGAAGCATCGCACGCTAGAGACAGGAGGATCAGCATGGGAACACTGCAAGACGAGAGACGCTCTCGCCAAGCGTCGCGCGAGGTGCTGTTTCGGAGGGTCGAAGAGCACGGCTGGATCTCCGACAACGACCTGATGGCCTACGGCGTTGAGTGCGGCGCCACACGCGATCAAGCGTTCGGCGACATCGTCTACCTGAACCGGCAAAAGGTCATCACCCGCAAGCTCGCTCCCGATGGCACCGTCGGATGGTCGCTCATCGGCGGGAAACCCCGGTCAGGGGACAAGCTCCGGCGTCGCCCTCGGAGAATCAGCAAGCGCCAGACCATGGCATGGGCGAAAGAACGGGAGGAGATCAGCAGGCGCCGGTACCTAGCCATGGCACGAGCAGCTATTGCCAAGCCGGTCACTCCGCCAAAGTGGGACGAACCAGCCATTGGATGGGGCAGCATTGGGCGCATCAAGCTTGATGATAATTTCCGGCGCGGCGTGATGGAGCATGCACGCCGGCAACTCCTTGAGGCCGTCCCCGGCATCGTCCAGAGCCAGGTAGTTGATTCGGCGATGACGGATTGCGATGGCGCAGGCAGTGCGAGCACAGCACAGAAGCAGGAGTGACCACGCCGCCACGAGTGATGCTATCGCGCCTTGTGTCGCGAAGCCATAACCGGCCGCCCGTTCGTCGGGCGTTGCCGGCGATTATCAGGCAGGAGATTGTGATGTCGGACGACCTTTTCGAATATGAGATCAACGCCGTCGAGGAGGCGGCAGACGCCATTGTCGATCTGATCGAGCGCGCAGTGGCAGCGGCGGTGGCAAGCTACTTCTACTATCCCGATGACGACAAGCGCGCCGCGCAGGCTGTAACGGCCGTACCGTCCTGGTCGCTGACGCGTGCTGAGCGGCTCATTAATGAATGTGGTCACCGGTTCCGGGGAATGGCTGCCGATCTACGAAATGCGGCGGACGAAACAGGCTTGGACTTTGGGACGATCGCTCGTCTTAGGGCCATGAATGCTGAGCGGGCGGCTAAGGTGGACCTCCGAACCGCAGCGTTCTTTCACGAGCTGGAAGCCCTAGTCTCGAGTTCCGCCATTATGCCGAAACGGCCCTGGTAGGGTGACGTCGGCGGCAGGCTTTTGGGAGCCGCCGTGGCGGACACGGCGGCGTCAAAACGCCCGCGGCGGGGTGCCACTTGGCGA
>JACQGX010000041.1 GCA_016199265.1 Chloroflexota bacterium
CCCTGGGCGTATGTCGATACGCCCCTACGGACCGTGGTGGGTCCCCGGAACATGTGCCTGCACCCGCGCTCATTGGAGCCTAGCTGGGCTCGACGCCAACGCTGGTACCGCACTCGGGGCAGAACCTGAGCGCTTGGTCGAGGGTTGCGCCACAGTTGGTGCAGCAGCGGCGCCGAACCTCGTGGACGGTGGCGCGTCCGCGCCCATCGGCGGCGCTCCGTGCGCCGCCGGCTGCTCCCGTTCGTGTCTGTTTCACTAGGCTGCGCTCGACGCAGGCGAGGGCCTCTTCGTCCAGCCTGTGCTGGCGGACGAGTCCCCAGACCTGCGCCAGAACGAGCGGATGGTAGACCAGGACGGTGATGGCGGTGGGGAGCGCCTGCGTGCCGAACATGCCAACACTGGTCTTGGCGGTAACGGCGCTGCCATCCTGCTGCAGGTCGATCTTCAGCGCGGTACTCAGCCCGCCCAGTGCCTGAAAGATGTTCCCTTTCTTTACGCTGATGTGCCAGCCGCGATCGAGGGTCTCTTCGCCGGCGACGTCGTAGTCCTGCTCTTTGAAGTGCCGCATGACGTCCTCGGCGGCGGCGGCGAGATCAGGCGATGGCAAGTAAAAGGTGCGAGTTGAGCCGAGCAGTCCCATGGTTCACCTCATCCGGCGCCTCAGTAAAGGGGTGAGCGGAGTCATACGGCACCATCCGCGACCGCAATCGGTGCGCCGCAGAAGCCGCAGAACTTCCACGTCTCCTTGAGGGTTTCGCCGCAGCTCGGGCAACGCCGGCTCGCATCCGGCGCTGCCGCTGAACTGCCTGCTTCGCTAGAAGCGCCGTTACTGCGGCCATCTTCGGTGGGAGCGGCTGCATGAGCATCGCCGTGCATGAGGCGCCGAAATTGCTCGCCATCGCACCACTTGACGATCTCGCGCGTGCGGACGGACAGCAGGGGGTGGGTGTCTCCGGCGGTAGCGAGCCCTTGTAGGAGCTGGTCCCATTGCGAGTCCATGAGCTTGTCGTACGCCTCGGCTTGCTGCATGTACAGCTCGAGGTTGATTGCCCCGGTGATCGACTTCGGGCCGCCGGCGAAGCGGATCATGGTATCGACGACCGGTTGGGCACTGCCCATCACGACCGCAGCCGCGCGGTCGGCCGAGAATTCGCTGCGCCGGTGCCAGTAGAGCAGCGCCAATTGGAGCGGTAAGGAGAGCGCTGCCAGCGGCCCGAAGATGCTGGCTCCAAATTGGAGGAGCAGAAGCGCCATGGTGTGGTAGAGCGTGTGCCGGCAAGCGATGTGCCCGCATTCGTGCGCCACTACCGCCTGGACCTCTTCCTCGTTCAGGTGCTCGATCAGCCCCGACGTGACGGTGACGAATGACCGCTGGTCGCCGTAGGTGTACGCGTTCGGCCTCGGGTTCATCTCCAGATAGAACTCGGGCTCGGCGATGCCCAGCCGCTCGCAAGCGACCGGCAGGTAACGGTAGACGTGCGGCAGTTGCTCAGGCCCAAGCCGGACCTTCTGCGCCATGTTGAGCCCGTGGAGGAGGCGCTCCGGAAGGAGCTTCATGAAGCCCTGGACGGCGGGCGTGAACAGCGGGATCGAGCGCAGATTATCGAGCGCGGCCTTGTCCTCCGGATGGACGAAGTGGCGGGCCGAGACGGGTGTCCTGGGCGGTGCAGATGAGGTTGTCATTGTCGTACGTATCCTACATCAGCGTACAGGATGTGTCACCTCTTGTCATCGATCAACCTGGGTATTAGCCCACGGGGCTCACACTGCAAGTGTCGCTCAGCAGGCAGCTCAGATTGCCGATCGCCGGGCGCTCACGGTTATTGCAGTTATTGCGGATATTGCGGCTGCATGCTACAGTGGAAGCAAAGGAGCATCTAGTCATGGCGACCGTGCTTGAACGGGAGTCTCTCACTACACGCGAGCCGTTGCTGGCGCGTGACAGCGAGATACCGGCAGTTCGCCAGCTTGCTGCGATACTAACGCAAGGTGAACCGTCATTGATCCGTCTTCTTGCTCCTAACGGTGAGAGCATGCGCCTGCCAGACCCGCTTTACTCTCTGCTCGTGCGAGCCGTGCGTGAGCTCGCGCGAGGCAAGGCCGTAACGGTTGTTTCGGTCGATTCCGATCTGACCACTCAGCAGGCGGCCGATCTGCTCAGTGTGTCTCGGCCGTTCCTGATCAAGCTCCTGGAAAGCGGCGCAATCCCCTTTCATCTTGTTGGCACCCACCGGCGCATCCGACTGAAGGATGTGCTGGCCTACAGAGAACGGCGCAGCCAGGAGAGAAGGGCCGCTCTCGCTGAAATGGCGCGAGAGGCCCAAGAGTTGGGGTTGTACGAGTAGCGCCGGTGCGACAGAATCCATCGTGGCGTAATGTGTCACGTAGCACGGGAAAGTAGCCGTCGTAGTGTTGATCGCGCTTCTGGACGCCAACGTCCTATGGTCCGCTGCCGTTCGCGACACGCTCCTGCTTGCGGCGGAGTTGGGCCTTTTTCTTCCGGTGTTGTCGCGCCAGATCTTGGAGGAGATGGCACGCTCTCTGAAGCTCAGGCGGCCAGACCTCGATCCTGCACGGATCGACCGCACCGTCGAGTTGATGCTGAGGCACTTTCCTGAGGCGCTCGTGGACGATCACGAAGACCTGAGCCCGGCTATGACCAACGACGAAGGCAACCGGCACGTTTTGGCTGCCGCAGTGCGCGGCGGTGCAGAGGTGATTGTCACCTGGAACGTGTCGCACTTCCCGCCGGCGGCACGCAATCCCTACGGCATCGATCTCCAGACGCCCGACGGATTTCTTGAGAATCTCTGGCTAGGCCATCCCGACGAGATGGCTCTCGTGCTGCAGAGGCAGGCGCAACACCTGATCAACCCATCCAAGACGCCGCGGCAGGTACTTGAGACGCTCAAGCGATCTGTACCGCGATTTGCGGAGGCGGCGCTACGGTCCGGACCATTGTAGTCTCGCCCTACGCCTCACAGTGCGCCATCAGATCGGCCATTTCGATCGCCGTCACTGCCGCCTCGAAGCCTTTGTTGCCGGCTTTGGCGCCGGAGCGGTCGATGGCTTGATCGAGGTCGTCGGTGGTGATGATGCCGAAGATGACCGGGAGGCCGGTATCGAGACCCGCACGGGCGACGCCGGCCGCTGCTTGAGCTGCGACGTAGTCGAAGTGGCTCGTCGCGCCGCGGATAATGGCGCCGAGGCACACGACCGCAGCGTAGCGGCCGGTGCTTGCCAGCCGCTTGGCGACCACCGGAATCTCGAATGAGCCCGGCACCCACGCCACGTCGACGGCGTCTTCTGGGACGCCATGCCGCCGGAAGGCTGCAAGAGCGCCTTCGAGCAGTTGGCGCGTAAAGAACTCGTTGAAGCGTGCCACCACGACGGCGAACCGCTGCCCTTCGGTCGCCATGAGCCGCCCCTCAAACACCCGTCCCATCGATTCGTCTACCTGCTCACCTATTGCTGCTCGTTGTCGCCGATTAGGGCATCTTCACCTCGGCCACACTGTGGGTGCAGACGATGTGTGAGGCTGCCCTGCTCACTGCTCACTGCCCAGTGCTCACTATTCATTCACTACGTGGTTCACTACGTTGAGCGAGTGGCCCATGCGGTCGCGTTTGGTTTCGAGGTAGCGGACGTTGTGCGGGTTGGCGTGGACTGGGATGGGGATCTGGTCGACGAGCTCGAGCCCGAAGCCGTCGAGCGCGATGAGCTTCTTGGGGTTGTTGGTCAGGATACGCATTTTCTTGACCCCGAGGTCGACCAGAATCTGGGCGCCGATGCCGTAATCCCGCCGGTCTTCGGGGAAGCCAAGGTGAATGTTGGCGTCGATCGTGTCGTAACCCTCGTCCTGCAGCTTGTACGCCCGCAGCTTGTTGTGCAGCCCGATCCCCCGGCCCTCTTGATGGAGATACACGACGACGCCCACGCCGGCGTCCTCGATCTGCTGCATGGCCCAGTGGAGCTGCTCCCCACAGTCGCAGCGCAGCGAGCCGAACGTATCGCCGGTCAGGCACTTGGAGTGCATCCGAACCAAGATGGGCTCGTCGGTTTCGGCGGGATTGCCCTTCACCAGCGCGACGTGCTCCTCGCCGGTGATAGTGTCTTCGTACGCGTGGGCGACGAAGGTGCCGAACTTAGTCGGCATCGGGACCTCGACCACCTTGCGTACGATCTGCTCGTGCCGCCGCCGGTAGGCGATGATGTGGGCGACGCTGATGATCTTGATGCCGTGCTCGGCGCCGAAACGCTCGAGCTGCGGCAGGCGCGCCATGGTGCCGTCGTCGGCCATCATCTCGCAGATGACGGCGGCGGGGTACAGCCCGGCCAAACGTGTGAGGTCGACCGACGCCTCGGTATGGCCCGCGCGGAGAAAGACGCCGCCTTCCTGGGCGCGCAGGGGGAAGACGTGGCCCGGCCGAGCGAGGTCCTCCGGCCGTGTCCGCGGATCGAGCACGGCCTTGATCGTCGCCGCCCGGTCGGCGGCGGAGATTCCCGTTGTCACCCCCCGGCGCGCTTCGACCGAGACGGTAAACGCAGTGCGCATCTTGGAGGTGTTCTCCTGCACCATCATCGGGATCTGCAGCTCGTCGAGCCGCTTCCCGGTGATCGGCAGGCAGATTAGGCCGCAGGCGTGGCGCGCCATGAAGTTGATCGCCTCCGGCGTCACCCTTTCGGCGGCGATCACCAGATCTCCCTCATTCTCGCGGGACTCGTCGTCGACGATGATGACGAAGCGCCCTTCATGAAAGTCGGCAATCGCGTCCTCAATCTTCGCCAGTGGCATGCGCAGCCTCTCTCCTCATTTACCGAGCTTTCCTGCCTCGGCGGGCACCACCGGCAGGTGAAAAGGCCACCTTGGCCGGCCCGCCGGGGCCACGTTGAAACACGTTCAGAGCAGGATCCAGATGCGCGCTCGTCGCGCGCTCGACGTACTTCGCCAGGATGTCGGCCTCCAGGTTCACCGGCGCGCCGATCGGCCGGCGGCAGAGCAGCGTCGCATCCTGCGTGTGCGGGATAAGCGCCACGGTGAACCGATCTCGTTCTACGTCGACAACCGTCAGGCTCACGCCGTCGACGGCAATCGAGCCTTTCGGCACGACGTACCGCATTATCTCCGGCGGCGCGGTGAACGTCGCAATCGCCGAGTCGCCCTCCGGCCGGAGCGCGGCAAGTGTACCGGTGGCGTCGACGTGTCCCTGCACAAAGTGCCCGCCGATCCGGCCGCCGGCGGCGAGCGCCCGCTCGAGGTGGACACCGTCGCCTACCGCCAGCGCACTGAGATTAGACCGCCGGAGCGTCTCAGGCGTTGCCTCAACCGCAAACGTCTCAGCATCGTGCGCGACGACCGTTAGGCACACGCCATTCACCGCGACACTGTCGCCGATAGCCGTGCCTTCAAGGGCGCGCCGCGCGCCGATCTGGAGCCGCGTGACTCCGGCTGCCGCCTGAAGCAACCGAACGGTCCCGATTTCTTCGACAATTCCCGTAAACACGTTGGCAAGAGTTGCGGGTTCCTCGTTCCTAGTTGAGCGAGGAACTAGGAACTATTCCTCTCGCGGCCACTTGACGCGCCGCGTGTAGCCCGCAATGAGTGTATCAGCGCCGAGCCGCTCTACCTGGACATCGGAGAGGTGTCGGGAGTCGGCGAGTCGCCGCGCGCCGGTGCCGCCGACAGCGGATGGGGCGTCCCTTCCGCCGATCACCAGCGGGGCGATGAACGCCATCACACGATCGACCAAGTCGTCATCGAAGAACGCGCCGTGGACGGCCGCGCCGCCCTCCACGAGAAGGCTCGTGATCTTGTGCCGTCCCATCTCGTCGAGTAGCGCGTCGAGTGCGACGTGTCCCCACCTCGGCGCCACCGTCCATACCTCGGCTCCGGCGGCTTCGAGCGCGGCGCGGCGCTCCGGCGGCGCCAGCTCGGTCGTCACAATCGTCGTCCGCCCCGGCAACTCGTTGGATAGCACGCGCGCCGTCGGCGGCGTCCGCGCCGTGCTGTCGAGTACGAACCGGCGGGGGTGGTGGACCTCGCTCCCGTCGGGCCGCTCCATTCGCGTCGTCAGCTCCGGATTGTCGGCGATGACGGTGTTCACGCCGACCACGATGGCGTCGACGCGATCGCGCAGCCGGTGTACTTCGGCGCGCGCCTCGGGTCCCGTGATCCAACGCGAGTCTCCGCCCCAGGTCGCGATGCGCCCGTCGAGACTGGCGGCGAATTTGGCGATGACCAAGGGCCGGCCCGTGGTGACCCAGCGGGCGAACTCTTCGTTCAGCTCCTGCGCGGCCGCCCGGCCCTCGCCGACGACGGTGCGGATACCGGCTGCTTCCAGGCGGGCGAGGCCGCGCCCACAGACCTCCGGATTGGGATCGAGCGTCGCCAAGTGTACCTCGGCGATGCCGGCTTCGATCACCGCGTCGACACAGGGCGGCGTGCGGCCGTAGTGCGAGCACGGCTCGAGCGTGACGTACAGCGTGGCGCCGGCGGCCAGTGGCCCGGCGGCGCGGAGCGCGATGACCTCGGCGTGGGGCCGGCCGTACGGCTGCGTCGCCCCCTCGCCGGCGATACGGCCGTCGCGTATGACGACTGCGCCCACCGCCGGATTCGGGCTCGTCCGCCCTTTCACGGCCCGCGCGAGCTCGAGGGCGCGGGCCATGTACGGGGAAAGGGCAGGCTGGCTCATGTGTGCTTCAGTCTCTCAAATGCCGAGGGCACTCAGCCAGACTTTCACCTGTTTCCTGCAGGAGGCGTGCTTGGAGGTGTGGTAGAAGACCGGATCTGTCGCGTCGATTCGGGCCAGGCAGCGAGCCTGACCGGAAGCTCAAGACGCTCGCTACCGCGCACGAGAGCGATCGTCACGATATCGCCGGGGCCGGAGAGCTCGTCGAGCTGCTGGCCGAGCTCGTCCATCGAGCGAACCGGCTTGCCGTTGATCGCCGTCAAGACATCGCCGGGTTGGATACCGGCCTCGCGCGCTGGGGCGCCTTCTACCGTATCGGCGACAAACGCGCCGGACTGGACCTTCAAGCCCCTCTCGCGTACCAGCGCGCGAGTGACGTCCTGCCCGGACACGCCGAGCCAGGCGTGCTCGATCGTTTCGCCCGCGAGCATGCGCTCGAGTGCGCGCGTCACGGCTT
Source organism: Chloroflexota bacterium (assembly GCA_016199265.1). Classification (GTDB taxonomy): domain Bacteria; phylum Chloroflexota; class UBA11872; order UBA12225; family UBA12225; genus JACQGX01. Next base: position 7,147 of record JACQGX010000041.1, read on the forward strand.
CGGCCGGCACCGCGTAGCCGATACCGCCGAATCCCCGCTGTCCGCTCACCGCCTCGATCGCCGTCGTGATGCCGACGAGCTCGCCACGGGCGTCCAAGAGTGGTCCGCCAGAATTGCCTTGGTTGATCGCCGCATCGGTCTGAATGACGTTGCGCATCGGGCGCTCGGTCTCGCGCAGCGTGCGATTCAAGCCGCTGATGACGCCCACGGTGACGCTTCGCTCGAGACGGTTGGGGTTGCCGATGGCAATCGCCAGCGCGCCCGGCCGCAGGTCCTTCGATTCGCCGAGCGGAATGACCGGAAGATTTCCCGGCGCGTCGACGAGCCGGAGCACCGCAAGATCGTTCTGCGGATCGGCTCCCACCAGCTTCGCAACGAAGCTGACTTGATCGGTAAGCCCCACCTCGATGTTGACGGCGTCCCTCACGACGTGATAGTTCGTCAGTACGACGCCGTCTGGGCGGATGATCGACCCCGAGCCGAGCCCGGCGCGGCGGGGATTTGCCCCGGTCACCGTGATCGTCACCACCGCCGGCCCGGCGCGTTCGTAAACGCTTACCACCTCGCGCTCGTCAAAGATCGCCGCCTTCGTCACCTCGCCATCGCGCGAGAGCGGCGCCTCGAGACGAACGGGCGAGATCCGGCCGGCCATGGCCGGCGTGAGATACCAGGCGTAGACAAGCCCGAGCGTCGTGCCGAGCGTCATGCTGAACGACACAACCGTGGTGGCGGCGATGGTTCGAAGCAAGCGTTTCATCTGACCTGCCCTGCAATTGATTCTCTGGTACCGCGGCGAACCGGGAGGTGCCTTCTCAACACCCCTCGGCAGTGATCGCCGCAGCGCGAACACTTTCTACAATACTGTACGGCTATGCGCATCATTGGGTTGACCGGCACCATCGGCGCGGGCAAATCGACCGTCGCTCAGTGGCTCGCCGAGCGAGGGGCGCGTACGATCGACGCCGATCGGCTGGCCCATCGACTCTACGATACGGATGAGACGGTACGGGCCCAGGTACGCGCGCGCTTTGGCGAGGGCGTTTTCGTCGATGGAAGGGTACACCGCCCGGCGTTGGCGGCCGCGGTGTTCGGCCGGCCCGATCTTCTTGCCGCGCTTGAGGCGATTGTCCACCCGGCGGTCTATCGGCTCGAGGAGGAGCTCATCGCCCAAGCGCGCCGCGATGGCGCGCCCGTGTGCGTCATCGAGGCGATCAAGCTCGTCGAGAGCGGCGGCGCGGCGCGCTGCGACGAGCTGTGGGTCGTCGTCGCCGCCGAGCGCGCGCAGCTCGCTCGGCTCGCCGCGCGCGGCCTTGAAGAGCGCGAGGCGCGGCGGCGGCTCTCGCACCAGGGCAACGTCGCCGGCTGGACCTCAACCTTTCTCGCCGAATCGGACCGTCTCGGCCGCCCGCGGCCCGTCATCGTGTTCGACAACAGCGGCACCATCGAAGACAGCCGCGCCCAAGCCGGCCGCCTATGGCACGGAATTGAAAGCCAGCTCCCCTCTTCCCCTGGAAGAGGGTTTGGGTGAGGGCGCCGCGCCGGGAGCGCTTCAGGGTGAGGGCGCCGCGTCAGAAGGCTGTTTTGCCCTTGCGGCAGCGGCTTTCAACTCGTCCAGTACCTCCAGCGGCACCGGCGTTCCGCCCACCGTGGTGCTCCACGCCGTCGGTTCTCCCCCGTGGAAGTCGCTCCCGCCCGTGGCCACGAGGCCGGCGGCGGCAGCCTGGTCAACCAACGGTTGAACCACCTCCGGCGTGTAGGTGCCGTAGTAACACTCGAGCCCCAGCAGGCCGGCCTCGATCAGTGATGGGAGGCGCACCTCCCAGTCCGGCAGGCTAGTGGGATGCGCCAACACCGGCACACCGCCGGCGCGGCGGATGAGCGCGACCGCTTCCTCGGGCGCGAACTTCCGGTAGGGTACGTACGCCGGGCCGTCACGTCCGATGAACTTCTCAAACGCCTCCTGTACGCTGGCGACGTAGCCGGCTTCTTCCAGCGCCCGCGCGACGTGCGGTCGGCCGACCGCGCCGCCCTCCTCGGCACCGGCGATCTCCTGCACCCGGTCCCAATTGATGTCGATTCCCAGCCCGCGCAACTTCTCGACGATGGCGTAGCCGCGCGCGACTCGGTCGGCACGGCGATGCGCGAGCGTGGCCTGGAGAAAGGGATCGGCGTGGTCGAGGTAATACCCGAGAATGTGGGCTTCGCCGGCCGGCACATCGGTGTTGATCTCCACGCTCGGGATGACTTCGAGCCCCGAGCCGCGCGCTGCGTCGATCGCCTCGCCGATCCCGCCGGTCGAGTCGTGATCGGTGAGCGCAATCGCGACGAGCCCACGCTCGACTGCCAGCGCGACGAGCTCCGACGGAGACAGCACCCCATCCGACGCCGTGGTATGCAAGTGCAGGTCGACCGGGCTCCACTCGGGCTGGAGCAAGCCCCTCTCCCCCTGGGCAGGGGCCCGGGTGAGGACTGCGCTACCCCTCCTCTCCCTGCGTGGGAGAGGGCGACGGGGGGTGAGGGCCCGACCCTTCGCGCCTTTCACGGCCGGCTAGCGAGGCTCCACGATGAGGCGCATCGCCGTTCGTTCCTCCGCGTCGATGACCACCTCGATGAACGACGGCACGCACACGGCGTCGACGCCCTCGGGTGCGAGGTAGCCGCGGGCGATCGCCACCGCCTTGACCGCCTGGTTAATCGCGGCGGCGCCGATTGCCTGTACTTCGGCTCGACCTCGTTCCCGGATCATGCCGGCGATCGCGCCGGCCACCGCCGTCGGCTTCGACGAGGCAGACACCCTAAGCGTCCGGCCGGCCTGGTGGTTGGATTCCGGGCCAGCGTGTTGCGCCGGCAGGCGCTGAGGTCCGTCGCCCGGATCGACACCGGGCTGACTCCGCACCGGCTCGATGGTCGGCTCGATGTCTGCGGCCGCGGGGGACGTGCTGCTCACGGAAACAAGGTCTTGTCGAGTGGCCATGGCGATTGCCGGTTGCGGGCGAGGCTGCAAGTTCGCTGCCAGGGGCGGACGAAGCGGGCCTGCGCTCGAGCTCACGCTCGCATTCGCCGTGGCCGCTACTCTACCAGAAACCGCGGCGATTGGGAACCCCTTTACTTCGCGTAATCCACCACCCTCGTCTCGCGGATGACCGTGACCTTGATTTGGCCCGGGTAGTCGAGCGTATCCTCGATCCGCTTGACGATGTCGCGGTTGAGGCGCCAGGCCTCTTCCTCGCCGACCTGCTCGGGCTTGACGAGCACGCGGATCTCGCGCCCGGCTTGCAGCGCGTACGCCTTCTCGACGCCGCGGAAGCCCATCGCCACGTCTTCGAGCGCCTCGAGCCGCTTGATGTAGCTCTCGACCGTCTCGCGCCGGGCGCCGGGCCGCGCCGCCGAGATGGCGTCGGCGGCCGCCACCAGGAACGCCTCCACGGTCTGCGGCTCGACCTCGAAGTGGTGCGCCTGGATCGGGTGGACGATACGTGGTGGGATGTTGTACTTCCGCGCCAGCTCGGCGCCGATGATGGCGTGCGGGCCATCGACCTCGTGGTCGACCGCTTTGCCGATGTCGTGCAGTAGGCCCGCGCGCTTACAGACGTTGACGTCGGCGCCGATCTCGGACGCCATCGCGGCGGCGAGGAACGACACCTCAAGCGAGTGCGTCAACTGATTCTGGCCGTAGCTGTAGCGGTACTTGAGCCGGCCGATCGTCCGAATCAGCTCCGGGTGCAGGCCGTGTACGCCGACCTCGTAGGCGGCCTTTTCGCCCTCTTCGCGGAGCTGCTGGTCGACTTCGGCCTTCGCTTTGGCGACGACTTCTTCGATGCGTGTCGGGTGGATGCGTCCGTCGGCGATCAGCTTGAGCAACGCGACGCGGGCGACCTCGCGGCGTACGGGATCAAACGACGAAAGGACGACCGCCTCCGGTGTGTCGTCGATGATCAGGTCAACGCCGGTCGCGGCCTCGAGCGCGCGGATGTTCCGGCCCTCCTTGCCGATGATCCGCCCCTTCATCTCCTCGTTGGGAATGGGGACGGTCGACTGCGTTGTTTCGACGGTCGTCTCCGCCGCGCAGCGCTGTATCGCCTGGGCGATGATCCAGCGCGCACGCCGGCCGGCCTCTTCTTTCGTCGCGGCCTCGATTGCGCGGATGCGCTGCGCCGCCTCCTGCCGGACTTCGGCTTCGATGCTTGCCAGGAGCTCCTGACGCGCCTGCTCGGAGGTCAACGCGCCGATTCGCTCGAGCTCGCGCCGCTGCTCCAAAAGCAGCCGCTCGGCGTGTTCGAGCGCTGCCTGCGCGTCTGCCTCCTTGGCGGCGAGGGCGCGATCGCGCTTCTCGAACTGCTCGCTCTTGCGCTCGAAGTTCTCTTCGCGCTGCTGCAGCCGCTGCTCGCGGCGGTGCACCTCGGCACGACGCTCACGCGCATCCTGTTCGGCCGCGCTCTTGAGGCGCACGGCCTCTTCCTTTGCCTCGAGCACGAGCTCCTTCTGGCGCGTCCGTGCCTCTTCGATGAGACGGTCGGCTTCGTCCTGTGCGAGACGAATGCGCTCGGCGCCGATCTGCCGCTTGAGATAGAAGCCGATAGCGAAGGCAGCGGCGGCGATGACAATTGCGCCGAGAATGAGCAGAGTAACAGTCAGAGAATCGTCGGGAGACATAGAGAACCTCCCCTACTAGATTGTAACGTACACGTTAGGGTTAGCCTCTCCGGAAACGCTATCATTTGATTTTGGCGGTCCGTTATCGGCACGCGTACGCAGCCTGTGTGATCCCAAGCGGCCCAGCGAGCCCGGGCCACGCCCCCTTTGGCCGCCATCCCGGTAGAATCAATCAGCGCCACCTCGCCGTCCCACGGTGTATTGGGCGAATTAGGCCACGACCTTGCTTTACGACTTCCACACCCACAGCTTCCTGTCGGACGGCGTCCTGTCCCCCATCGAGCTCATCCGGCGCGCGCACGTCGCGGGGTACACCGCGTTTGCGATCACCGACCATGCCGGTCCGGGGAACCTCGACTACATCCTGGATCAGTTGCGGCGCGAGTGCGACCTCGCGAACACGCACTGGCCGATCGTCGCGTTGCCGGGTGTGGAGATCACACACGTGCCGGCGGCGGCGGTCGCCGCGCTCGCCCGCCGCGCACGAACGGCGGGCGCAGCCGTCGTCATCGTGCACGGCGAGACGGTCGTCGAGCCGGTCGAGCCCGGCACTAACCGGGCGGCGATCAACTGCGACGACGTCGACGTCCTGGCGCATCCCGGGTTGCTGGCGCCGGAGGACGCGGCGCGGGCTGCGGCGCGAGGCTGTTTCGTCGAAGTTTCGGCCCGCAAGGGGCACGGATTCGCGAACGGGCATGTGGTGCGCACGGCGCTTGCCGCCGGTGCGCTGCTGCTGCTCAACAGCGACGGCCACACGCCGGATGACCTACTGAGCGAGCGCTTCGCCCGAACGGTGCTCCTGGGCGCGGCGCTACCCGAGTCGGAGCTGAAAACTGTCCTGCAAGTACATCCGCGGGCCCTGCTGGCCCGCTGTCAACAAAAGTGAACGATTCCTTCTTTCTGACCGCCGTCGACGCGGCGCCCGAGACACCGGCCGGCCGCCAAACCAGGTCCCGCCGTTCCCGGCGCAGCCGCGGCCCCGAAATGGTCGAGCTCGCGGTTCTGCCGGTGCGCGACCGCGTGCTCTTCCCCAAGATGGTTACACCGCTGCCGGTGGGCCGTCCCCGCTCACTCCGCGCCATCGAGTACGCCCTGGCGCACGATCAGACCGTCTTCATCGTCGCCCAGCGCGACCCCGAGCAGGACGAGGTCGGAGCGGGCGATCTCTACACCGTCGGCACCGAGGCGGTGATCGGCCGCGTGCTCAAGCTGCCCGACGGCAACTCGAGCGTGCTCGTGCAGGGGCAACGCCGCATGAAGATCGTCGACGTCGTCGAGCTCGAGCCGATGATCAGGGTGCGGGCGATGCCCCTTCCCGATCTGAACCGGTCGAGCATGGAGACCGAATCGCTCATGAAGGCCGTGCTCTCGCTGTTCGAGAAATGCGTCAAGCTCAGCAGCAGTCTGCCGGAGGACGCCTACATCGCGGCGATGAACGTCGACGAACCCGGCCGGCTTGCCGACCTCATCGCGTCGACCGTCGAACTCTCGGCCGAGAAGCGCCAGGACATCCTGGAGGCGCTCGATCCGGTCGAGCGCCTCGAGCGCATCAACGTGCTGCTGACCAAGGAATTCAGCTTGCTCGAAATGGAGTCGCAGATCCATTCCGAGGTTCAGAAAGAGGTCGACGAGAAGCAGCGCGAGTACTTCCTGCGCGAGCAGCTCAAGGCGATTCAAAAGGAGCTCGGCGAGATCGAGTCAGGCAGCAAAGACGCCGACGAGCTGCGCGAGAAGATCGTCGCGTCCGGTATGCCGGAGGTCGTCGCCGAGCGCGCGCGCAAGGAGATCGACCGCCTCCAATTGATGCCGTCGGCAGCGCCCGAGGTAGGCGTCATCCGCAACTACGTCGACTGGCTGCTGGCGCTTCCGTGGAAGGTGGCAACCGAGGACCACCTCGACATCAAGGATGCGGCGCGAGTGCTCGAGAGGCACCACCACGGCCTGGAGAAGGTGAAGGAGCGCATCCTCGAATACATGGCGGTGCGCAAGCTCTCGCCGGCGATGCGCAGCCCGATCCTCTGCTTCGTCGGTCCGCCCGGCGTGGGCAAGACCAGCCTGGGCCGGTCGATCGCCACCGCACTCGGCCGAAAGTTCGTCCGCGTCTCGTTCGGCGGCGTGCGCGACGAAGCCGAGATTCGGGGCCACCGGCGAACGTACGTCGGCGCGCTCCCCGGCCGCATCGTCCAAGGCATGCGCCAGGCCGGCACGATCAATCCGGTGTTCATGCTCGACGAGGTCGACAAGCTGGGCATGGATTTCCGGGGCGATCCGTCATCCGCGCTCCTCGAGGTACTCGACCCCGAGCAGAATGTCCACTTCTCCGACCATTATCTCGAGGTGCCGTACGACCTCTCGCGGGTGATCTTCATCACCACCGCGAACCAGCTCGATCCGGTGCCGCCGCCGCTGCGCGACCGCATGGAGGTCATCGAGCTGCCGGGCTATGTCGCGGAGGAGAAGCTCGCCATCGCCAGACAGTTCTTGGTGCCCCGCCAGCTTGGCGAGCACGGGCTCACCGAGGGGCATCTGCGTTTCACCGACGGCGCGCTGCGGCGCATCATCCGCGACTACACGCGTGAAGCCGGTGTACGCAATCTTGAGCGCGAGATCGCGAACATCTGCCGAAAGATCGCGCGCCGCGTCGCCGACGCCGCGTCGCCGACGGCGACCGGTAACGGCGCAGCGGCCGATACCGCCGCGACCCCGGCGACTGGTGCCGGCAAGGGCGCCGCCGAGCAGCGCGCGCCACGGGCGCCTGACGTGCCCGACACACCGGAGACATCGGCGGCGAGCGCGACCGACACCGGCGCCGCCAACGGCGATACGAGAGGCGGCGAGCCGGGCGCCCACAACGGCAAGGTGCGGCCGACGGTAATCACGGCGGCCGGCGTGCCTCGCTATCTCGGCCCGCCGCAGTTCACTATCGGTGTAGCCGAAGAAAGCGACGAGATTGGCGTCGCGACGGGCATCTCGTGGAGCCCGGTGGGCGGCGACATTACGCCGGTGGAGGTCTCGCTGCTGGAGGGAAAGGGCGAGCTCCTCCTCACCGGCCAATTGGGTGAGGTGATGAAGGAATCGGCGCAGGCGGCGCTCAGCTACACCCGCTCGCGCGCGACCGGCCTGCACCTGCCGGACAACTTCCACGAGAAGACCGACATCCACATCCACGTCCCCGGCGGCGCAATGCCCAAGGACGGCCCATCGGCCGGCATCACCATGGCCACAGCGCTCGTTTCGGCCGCGACGCGGCGCCCGGTCCGCAAGGACGTCGCCATGACCGGCGAGATCACGCTCCGCGGCCGCGTCCTGCCGATTGGCGGTGTGAAAGAAAAGGTCCTGGCAGCGCATCGCGCCGGAATTCGAACGGTCATTCTGCCGGAGAAAAACCGGCGCGATCTGTCCGAGGTGCCGCCGGAGGTGCAGCGCCAGATGACGTTCGTGTTCGTGGAGCACATGGACGCCGTGTTGCCCGTCGCCCTACGCGATGGCGAGTAGCCGGTAGTCAGTTCCCCGCCATCCCACCTGGGTGGGCGACACAAGCCTCTGGCCACCGACAACTGACTACCGGCTGCCGGCTACCGGCTGCCAACAGCTACCCAATGTAGCTCGGAAGTGCCGCAAACCGTTGTACTTCCGATGACCACCGTCAATCGCCGGGATGTTGCCGCGCTCGTTTCGGGCGTGAGCCTCGCCGGCATCGCCGGAATTGCCGCGGTGGGTCTTGCTGCCTGTGCCTCACAAGACGTGCCGGTGCGCCGCACCATTCCGCACACCGACCTAGACCCGTGGGGGACCAACACCTTTCTCCACAAGGAAGTCGAGCTGTGGAAGAAGCAGCGCACGTTCAAGATGATCCACGACGCCGGTATCGGTTGGATCAAGCAGCAGTTTCCGTGGGAGGACCTCGAGCAGCCGCGCAAAGGGCAGTTTTACGACGCCAAATTCAACCAGTCGACTTGGGACAAGTACGACGAGATCGTCAAGCTCGCTCAGGAGGCCGGCATCCAGATCATCGCCCGTCTCGACCGCCCGCCCGCGTGGGCCCGTTCGGATAGGACCAGGCCGGAAAGCCCGCCGGAAAACTTTGACGACTTTGGCGACTTTGCCTTTACCGTAGCCGAGCGCTACAAAGGGCGCGTCAACCACTTCCAGCTCTGGAACGAACCGAACCTAGGCGAAGAATGGACCGGCCGGCCCGACGCCGCCGAGTACGTTCGGCTGCTGAAGACCGCTTCCACCCGCCTCAAGCAGGCCAACCCGCAGGCGGCCGTGTTGTCGGCACCGCTGGCAATGAACGTCGAAATGGGGCCGCTGCATCTCAACGAGATCGATTTCCTCGAACAGGTCTACGCCGCCGGAGGCAAGGCGTACTTCGACATTCTCTCGGCGAACGCGTACGGTATGGACCGTTCGCCGTTGGAAGCGCCGTCGCGCACCGTCCTCAACTTTCGCCGCGTCGAGCTGCTGCGCCAGGTGATGGACAAGCACGGCGATGCGCACAAGGCGATCTGGTTTAACGAGTACGGCTGGAACGCTGCACCCAAGGACATGACCAGAGAAGAGCTGATCTGGCAGCGGGTGGGCGAGAAGCAGCAGGCTGACTGGACGGTCGAGGGTGTGCAGTACGCCCGGCGCAACTGGCCGTGGGCCGGTGTCTTCTGCACATGGTACTTCCGGCAAGTGGGCGACGTCCCGCCGACGAAAGCCGAATACTACTTCCGTTTGATCGACCCGGACTTCACTCCCCGACCGGTCTACCACGCCGTTAAGCAAGCTGCACTCAAGAGGACGTGACGAGCGACCGGGGACAGACGAACGACGAACGACGAACGACGAGCGACGGACTCCCCGCCCGCTCTTCGTCGTTCGTCGTTCGTCGTTCGTCAGGGCCCAGGCCCTGGTACGTGCTCGCCACCGCGCTCTGGCTGCTCGCGCTGGTGGCGTCTACCGCCGGATTCTGGATCGGGCGTACGGTCTACGATCGAGGCGTGGTCTACGGCGAGCCGGGCCCGGCGATGCCCGATCTCGACGGCCCACAGCGCGCGATCAACACCCAGCTCGAGCTCGAGCCCGACGCCGAGGCCAGGAGGCGCAGCCTGCAACTGATCCGCGACGCCGGATTCGGCTGGATCCGCCAGCAGTTCGCGTGGTCGGCACTGGAAGTCGGCGGGAAGGGCCAGTTCTGGGACTACGAGCGCGACCGGCCGACGTGGGATGCCTACGACCTTATCATCCGCGATGCGCGGGCGGCCGGACTACGTGTCATCGCCCGCCTCGAGCTGCCCCCCGATTGGGCGCGGCCCGAGGGCAGCTACAAGACGCAGCCGCCAACCAACCTCCAGGACTACGCCGACTTCGTCGCCGCCTTTGTCGAGCACTACCGGGGTGAGATCGACTACATTCAGGTCTGGAACGAGCCGAACCTCACCGCCGAATGGGGCATCGATCCCCACGATCCGGCCGCCCGGCAGCGATGTGCTCATGCTTGCATCGATCCCGCCGGATACGTCGAGCTGCTCCGAGCCGGATATCGTGCGGCGAAACAGGCCAATCCCAACGTGCGCGTGCTGAGTGCCTCGCTCGCGCAGACGCTCGAAAGCGACGCGCCCGGCAGCCACGGCCTGGACGACCTCGTCTATCTCGAGCGCATGTACGAGCACGGCGCGCAGCCGTACTTCGATGTCCTGGCGGCGAATGCCTACGGCCTGTGGACCGGGCCGCACGACCGACAGGTCGGCGGGGCGTACACCAACTTCTCCCGCGTGTTGCTCGCCCGGGAGATCATGCGCCGGCACGGCGATGCTGGCAAGCCGATATGGATCTCGGAATTTGGCTGGAACGCCCTGCCGGAGGACTGGACGGGGCAGCCATCGCCGTGGGGGCAGGTGCGCCCGGCACAGCAGGCGCAACACATCCTCGATGCGTACGAGCGTGCCCGGATCGAGTGGCCGTGGATGGGGCCGATGGCACTCTGGCTCTTCCGGCAGGCGCGCTCGGACACGCGCGACCCCACCCCGTTTTTCGCGCTCATCGACGGCGACTGGCAACCCCGACCGGCGTACGACGCGCTCAAGCGCACCGCCGGCACTGTGGCACAGGCGCTCGGTCCCGGCATCCACCAGGAAAGGTCGGCCGGACTGGCCTTTACCGGCACCTGGCAGTGGACAGGTGATCCGTCGGCATCGCTGTCCGGCCTGCGCGAGAGCCCAATCTCCGGCGCGGCGCTCAAGCTGCGTTTCCGCGGAACCGCGATCGCGCTCGTCGCGCCGGTGGGCCCGAATCGTGGCTTCGCGTATGTCAAGCTCAATGGCGCGTACACGCTTGCCAACCGCCTGCCGCTCAACCGCAACGGGCAGGCCGTGCTCGATTTCTGGGCGCCGCAGGCCGCGTCCCAGCGCCGGCTCACCATCGCCGACGGGTTGCCCGACCGTGTGCACGAGCTCGAGCTCGTCGTCAGCGGCGAGAAGGCGCCGCATTCGGGTGGCCCTGGTGTTGGCGTCGACGCGGTCGTCGTTTCGCGCAGCCGGCCGGCGCTGCCGGCGCTGGCGCTCGCCGGCGGATGGTCGGTTTCACTGCTGGTTTTCGCCTGGGCGCTGCGGCGATCGCTGGCTCGGGGTATCGCATCGTGGCGCGATGAGCTCGCGCTCGTCTCGCCGGCCGCCACCTGGCTGGAGCGGCTCGCTGCGATCGCCGGCCGCGTGCCCGGGCGCAAGCTCGCAGTCGTCGCCGTCGCGGTGGCCCTCCCGCTCGCGCCGGCGTTGATCCGAACCCCGGCCGGCAGGTATTCACCCGTCGAGCTGCTACTAGTCGCGAGCGCTCTCGTCGGTGCCGCACACAGCTATTTGACCGGCGGGCCCCGTGGCTGGCGCGGTGCGTTCGCCGGTCCGGCGGTCGTACTGGTCGTTGCCGGCTCCGCATCGCTCCTGGTCGCCGAGTATCCTCGGCTGGCGCTGCGCGAGTTCCGCACGCTGATCGTCGAGCCGGTAGTTTTCTACTTCTTCGCCCGTGCGGCGCTGCGCGGCCCGCAGGACGGCCTCCTCCTGGCCGGCGGTTTCCTCGCCGGCGCAACGGCTGCCTCGGTGCTGGCCGTCGCTCAAGCGCTCACCGGCTACGGCCTCGTCGCGGCCGAGGGCGTCCATCGCGCGACCGCGCTTTACCCCAGCCCCAACAATCTGGCGCTGCTCTTGGACCGAGCGTTGCCGCTGGCGCTGGCGCTCACGCTGTACGTGGGGGCCAGGGGCCGGGAGCCGGGGGGCAGGGAAGAGCGGGCGGCGGGCAGCGGCGAGTGGCCGGCGGGCAGTGGTCGCGCCGGTGGGGTGGCGGCCCCTCGTCCCCTCTCCCTTTGGGAGAGGGCCAGGGCGAGGGCAGCCGCGGTCTTGGCCCTCGCAGTGTGCGCCGTCGCCCTTTTCCTCACCTTCTCCAAGGGCGCGTGGCTCGCCACCGGCATCGCGAGCGTCTTGGGAACGACTCCGTGGCTCACCAACCTCCCCCTACGCATCCGCCGCCGCGTCATCCTCATTGGCATCACCGCCGGCCTGCCGGCGCTGCTGGCCGGCGGCGCGGTTGCGACGCAATTCGAGCGATTTCGGTCGATTCTGAGCCCCGAGGGCACCGGTCTGCTGCGCGTCCACCTATGGCAGGCGTCGTTCGAGATGGTGCGCGATCAGCCGCTGTGGGGCGTCGGCCTTGACCAGTTTCTGTACCACTATCCTCGTTACATCCGGCCGGAGGCGTGGCGCGAGCCCAACCTGTCCCATCCGCACAATATCCTCCTCGACTTCTGGTTGCGCCTGGGTATACTCGGTGTTGTTGCGCTGGGCTGGGCAATCTGGGTCTTTGGCCGGCGCGCCCGGCGTGCGCTCGACGTGTCGCACTCGGTGGCGGCCGGCGGTGCGACCGACGCCGGTCGCCGCGCGCTGGCGCTGGGGGCCATGGGAGCCGCGCTGGCTGCCACACTTCACGGACTGGTGGATAACGCGTACTTCGTGCTCGACTTGGCGTACACCTTCTGGATTCTGGCGCTGCTGGCGGAACTGGCCGGCGATGCACGCGTGGCGCATGAACGTGCGAGACACGAACGTGTGAGACACGAGTAATGAGCGCCACCTCGTTTGCTGCCGCAGAGACACGCGCGCCCGCGCAGCCGCCTCTCCCTTTCGGTCCGCACGGCCGCCGCGCGCCCTCTCCGTGGCTGCTGGCGCTGCCGGCCGGAATCGTGCTGGCGCTGCTGCCGGCGATGGTGACCGGCGCGATCGTCCTCGGCGCCGCCGCGGCGGCCGTGCTTCTCGCGCGGCCCCGATGGGCGCTTTACCTGCTGGCGCTGACCGTGCCATACCAATCGGTCTACGACGTGAAGGTGTATGGCGCGAGTGTGACGGTGACCGAGGGCGTCGTCATCCTGCTCCTGGTTGGCTGGCTCCACCAGCTCGCCACCGGCCGTGTCGTGCCCCCTCGCCGGTCGGCGGTAGCCGGCGCCGCTGCCGGCTTGCTGGTGGCCTTGCTCCTTTCGACGCTGGTCGCCGGCGATCTTGTCCTTTCGGCCAAGGAGCTGCTCAAGTGGCTTGAGCTCATGGCCGCGCTGCTCGTGGGAACGAGCCTGCTCGCGGCGGCGCATCAGCGCCGTGTCATGCTGGTCTGGCTGCTTGCGGCCGGTGCCTCACAGGCGCTGCTCGGCATCATTCAGTCGGTGGCGCGAATCGGGCCGGAGCACTTCACGATCGCCGGTGTCCTGATGCGCGCCTATGGCACCTTTGAACAACCCAATCCATTCGGCGGCTTTCTCGGCTTGAGCCTGCCACTGGCGGTCGCGCTCTCGGTATTCGGATTACCGCCCGGGATGCCCCGCCGGCTGGCGCACGCGGCGACCGCGACGATTGGCGTCGCGTTGCTGCTCACCCTCTCGCGCGGCGCCTGGTTGGGGCAGCTCGCGGGAATCGCCGTGGTGGTCTTGACCGCCAGCCCCGCCGCACGACACGCCGTTGCCACGTTCGGCGTGCTGCTGGCGATACTGTTCGCCGGCTTGTGGCCCATCCTGCCTCCAGCGCTCACCGAGCGTGCTGCCAGCGTCGTGGTCAGCGCCTTCGACCTCGGCGGCCTGCGCTATGCGACCGTCACGGCAGAGAACTGGGCAGTGCTCGAGCGGCTCTCGCAGTGGTACGCCGGCTGGCAGATGTTTGCCGGTAATCCGATCCTCGGCGTCGGTATCGGCAACTACACCGAGGCCTACGACGCCTACCGGCTCGACCAGTGGCCGGTCGCGCTCGGCCACGCGCACAACCACTACCTCACAATTGCCGCCGAAGCCGGTATCCTCGGATTCGCCGCGTACTCGACATTTTGGGCAGCCGTGTTTTTCGCCGGGAGCCGTGCGTATCGCCGCGCACCAGATCGTTTCAGTCGAGTGGTAGCACTTGGTACGATTGGCAGCCTCGCGGCGTTCAATATTCACAACCTCTTCGACGTACTCTTCGTCCACGGTATGGGTGTGACCGTGGGCCTGCTGCTTGCGCTGCTGCACACCGTGCATCAGGGGAGCGCCGAGGCACCCGCACAAACGCGCGCAGAGCAGAGTTGATGATCAGAACCAGCAAGATGAGCGCCCCGACTCCGCCGGCGGAGCGGGCGGCCGTCGCGGTGCCGGCCGAGGAAGACGAGCGGAGCGTCGATCTGGGGCGCCGCTTCTTCAATGCCAAGACACTCGCCTCGTTTCTGTTCGGCGTGGCCATCATCGTCACCCTCTTTCGGGTGACAAGCATCCATCCGGACGAGATTTGGCAGCAGCTCAGGCAGGTCGACGGCAGGATCTACGCGCTGGCCGCGCTCTCTTACTGTCTGACGTTCCCGGTGCGGGGGTTTCGCTGGCAGCGGCTCCTCCAGAACGTCGGGCCGCGCCTCCCCGTGCTGCATCTGACCGAAGTCATTTTTCTCTCCTGGTTCGTAAACAGCGTCCTCCCAGGAAAGGTGGGCGATATCTACCGCGGCTACCTGCTCCGGCGCGAATACGGCGTCTCGTTTTCGCGTACAGTTGGCACCGTCGTCGCCGAACGCGTTGTCGACCTGATGGGGCTCATTCTGCTGCTCGGTACCACCGGTTATCTGGTGCTACGCCATCGCGTTTCGCCGCTGGTCGATCAGATGCTGTTTGGCGGTTGGATTGGGCTAGCCGCCCTGGTCATCGGCATGCTGCTCATTTACCGATTTGGCGAGCGTCTGGTGTCGTTCTTCCCGGACAAGGTGCAGGCAAACTACACCAAATTCGCTCACGGCACGTTTTCGTCGCTTAAGAACCCGCCGGTCCTCGGCGTGCTCACCCTGCTGGCATGGGCCGCCGAAGCGGGACGGCTGTATTTCGTCATGCAGGCGCTGCACGTCGGCATCGGCCCGCTCGCCGCGCTCTTTACCGTGGCGGCGATCTCGCTTGCCTTGATTGTGCCCACTCCCGGCGGGTTGGGCGGCGTCGAGGCCGCTTTCGTCGGCGTGCTGGCGGTCTTCGGCATCCCCCTCCAGTTGGCGCTGGCGGTGGCGTTGCTCGACCGCTTGATCAGTTACTACAGCTTGATCGCCTTCGGGTTGCCGGCGTTTCTGCTGACCAGGCGGGGGAAGTGATCAGGTGGTGATCAGGTGGTGATCCCACCGCCGGCAACGTGATCACGACTTGATCACGACTTGATCACGCGAGTGCAGCGAGCCATCCACAATGAATCTCGCCATCGACTTCACCGCCGGTGTGCGCCAGCCCGCCGGCGTGGGCCGCTACACCCGCTCGCTCATCGGCGCGCTCGCTCACCTGCCGGATTGCGCACACCGCATTACGCTGCTTTGGGCCGGTCCGGCGCGGGTGCCGGTACCCACGGAATGGCCGCACACCCGCTCCCGGCGGCTGCCCCTGCCCGAGCGTTGGATGACGATTGCCTGGCAGCGGGTGCGGCTGCCCCTGCCGGCCGACGTGCTTGCCGGTGGCGCCGACGTGTTCTATTCCCCCGACTTTGCCCTGCCGCCGCTCGCCCGTGCCCGCTCGGTCGTCACCGTCCACGACCTCTCGTTTCTAACGCATCCGCAGACGCACTTCCCGCCACTGCGCGCGTATCTCGAACGTGCGGTGCCGGGTGCGGTACGCCGTGCCGATAGGGTGCTGGCAGACTCGGAGCAGACGAAGCGTGATCTCCAGTCGTTCTACGCCGTGCCGGCGGAGAAGATAGCCGTCGTGCATGCGGCTGCCGATCCCACCTTTCGGCGGGTCGAAGACGATGCGAGACGGCGCGAGGCGCTGAAGCGGCGCGGCATCGACCGACCGTACCTTTTTTCGGTCGGGACCATTCAGCCGCGCAAGAATCTGCCGGTCCTGTTTGACGTGCTGCGGCAGTTGCCGGACGACGTGATCCTGGTTCATGCCGGCCGGCCCGGCTGGTTGTACGAGCCGATCTTCGACGCGCTCGAGCGGAGCGGCGTGAAGGACCGCGTTCGCTTTGTGGAAGGAGCCGGCGACACGGAGGTCGCGGCGCTGTACAGCGGCGCCCTGGCGTTCGTCTTCCCGTCACTCTATGAAGGGTTTGGCATGCCGTGCCTCGAGGCGATGGCGTGCGGCACGCCCGTGATCGCCTCCAACGCCGGCTCGGTGCCGGAGGTCGTCGGCGATGCCGGCATCCTCGTTGATCCAATGGACTCGGCCGGCATCGCGGACGGCATCCGGCGACTGGCCGATGACCATGGGTTCCGGCGCTCGCTCGTCGAGCGGGGCCATGCGCACGTGGGCCGGTTCAGTTGGGAGGCGTCGGCGCGGCAACTGCGCTCGCTGCTAGAGTCGGTCGCCGGCAACAACTGATCTAAACCAAAGCCAAGGTGCAACCCGCAGACGTCCTCACTTTGCACTTTGCACTTGGCTTAGACGGCACTCGATGCGGAGCCACCATCCCTCCGGTTCCCCTCAGCGCGTGTTCTGCCCCTTTCCCCCAGAGGCAAGGGGCCATATCACCATCACAGGCCGTCAAACGCGAGGGCAAGGGCGCCGATGATGCCGGCGTTGTAGCCGTACTCGGCCGGCACGACCGCCGGCATGGGCAGGCTGGGCAGCAGATGCCGGCGCACTGCATCGCGCAGCGGCACGAAGAGCAGATCGCCGGAATCCGACAGGCCGCCGCCGACGATAATCATTCCCGGATCGAGCAGGTTCGCCGCGCCCGCAAGCGCCAGTCCGAGGTACTGCGCCGGCTCCTCGATCAGGCGTTGCGCCAGCGCATCGCCCGCCGCCGCGGCCGCGAACACGTGCGGCCCCTCGATTGCGGCAGCCTCACCGCCGGCCAGCTCGATCAGCGCCGCGCCGGCCGCCGCGTCGGCAATCGCCGCCTCTCGCGCGCGACGGCCGATGCTCCGTCCCGACGCCAGGGCTTCGAGGCAACCCAGCTTGCCGCAGCCGCAGGGCGGCCCACCGGGCATGACGGTGACGTGCCCAATCTCGCCGGCAACGCCGTGCTCGCCGTGATAGAGCGCCCCGTTGAGCACGATGCCGGCGCCGATCCCCGTGCCGACGTTGACGTAGAGGAGATTCTTGACACCCCGCCCCGCGCCAAACAGCGCTTCGCCGAGCGCCGCCGCGTTCGCGTCGTTATCCAGCACCGCCTGTGTGTCGAGCTTTTGCTCGATCGTCGCGCGCAGCGGGTAGCCATCCCAGCCGGGGACGTGATGTGACGTGATGACACACCCGTGCTTCTGATCGACCGGACCGCCAAAGCCGACACCGACCCGCAGCAGCCGCTCGTCGCCGAGGTGCTCTTGTGCCCGTTTCGCGGCGTCGAGCGCCTCATCAATCATCTCGAAGACGTTGGCGACGACATCCTCCGCGATGCCGTTGGGCTGCAGCCGTCGCCGGCGCGTCGTGATGACTTCTCCATCGAGACGCGCGGCCGCGACCGTCTGATTCGTGCCGCCGATATCCACACCGATAACGATGCCCGCCGTCGCGAACTGCGACCGAATCGCCAGCGACGGCAGGGCCACGAGCTGCTGCGAACCCTGCGGCGGCTGAGCGCGCTCGTTACTCATGGTCCGAGGATAACAGTAGTCACAGTAGTCAGCAGTCGGTTGTCAGTAGTCGGTTGTCGGCTTCCCACCTCACCTCCGGGAAGGGCGGCGAGCAACGAACCACTGGCAACCGACGAACGACGACCGGCTCCTAAACCAAAGCCATTGTGGAACCCGCAGTCCCCCTTCACTTTGCACTTTGCACTTTGCACTAGCTTTAGGCAAAGTGGCACGCCGCCCAATGGCCGGGTCTCACTTCGCGCCACTCGGGGGTGACCTCGCGGCAAATCTTGTCCGCGAGGGGGCAGCGGGTATGGAAGCGGCACGCGGGCGGCGGGTTCACCGGCGAGGGAATGTCGCCGGTGAGGATGATCCGCTCGCGCCTGCGCTCGACGACCGGATCGGGGATGGGAATGGCCGAGAGCAGCGCCTTGGTGTAGGGATGGCGGGGGTTCTCATACAACTCCCGGCGGTCGGCCAGCTCGACGATCTTGCCTAGGTACATCACCGCCACGCGGTCGGAGATGTGGCGCACGACCGACAAGTCGTGCGCGATGAACAGATAGGTCAGTCCGAACTCGTTTTGTAGCTCTTCGAGCAGGTTGATGATCTGCGCCTGGATCGACACGTCGAGCGCGGAAATTGGCTCATCGCAAACAATGAACGTCGGGCTGACCGCCAGCGCGCGGGCGATGCCGATCCTTTGGCGCTGTCCACCAGAGAACTCGTGCGGGTAGCGGTTGGCAAAGTAGGGATTGAGCCCGACTACTCGAAGCAGCGCTTCGACGCGCTGCTGCCTTTTCTTGCCTTTCGCGAGGCCGTGGATCTCGAGCGGCTCGCCGATGATGCTGCCCACCGTCATACGTGGGTTGAGCGAGGCGTACGGGTCCTGGAAGATCATCTGGATCTTGCGGCGCATGCGCCGCAGCGCTTCACCCTTGAGCCTGGTGAGATCCTGCCCTTCAAAATACACCTCGCCGGAGGTGGGTCGGTAGAGCTGGAGCACCGCACGACCAAGCGTCGACTTGCCACCGCCCGACTCTCCTACCAGCCCGAGCGTCTCGCCCCGACGGATGGTGAACGACACATCGTCGACGGCGTGGACGGCGCCGACTCGGCGCTGAAAGATGATCCCCTGGGTGAGCGGAAAGTGCATCACCAGATTGCGCACGTCCACCAGCACGTCGGCGTCGGTGGACGGCTCGGTTATGTTCGGCTTCGGTGCTACGACCACGGCTCTATCTGTCCTCTAGTCGAAAAGTCCCAAGTCCAAGGTCCAAGGTCTAACGTCACGATCGCGGTGCTTCTCGACTTTGGACATTAGCCTTGAGACTCTGGACTAAGATTAGCGTCCTTCACCGCGCGGGAACCAGCAGGCGGCGCGATGGTCGTTCGGCCCCACTTCCACCAGCGACGGCTTCTCCGCGCGACACCGGTCGGCCGCGTAGATACACCGGGGATTGAATGCGCAGTTATCGGGCAGGTCGATGAGGTCCGGCGGCAGGCCCTCGATCGGCACAAGACGCTCCTTGCGCACCTCGTCGAGCCGCGGCACGCTGCGCAGCAGTCCCATCGTGTAGGGGTGCGCCGGATCGCCGAACAGATCGCCGGCCGTCGCCTGCTCGGCGACTCGGCCGGCATACAGCACGATGATGTCGTCGCACATACCAGCGACGACTCCCAGGTTGTGTGTGATCAAGATCGTCGCCGTGCCGAACTCTTTGGCCAGGCTGCGAATGAGATCGAGAATCTGCGCCTGCACCGTCACGTCGAGTGCGGTCGTCGGCTCGTCGGCGATCAGCAGCTTGGGATGGCACGAGAGCGCCATGGCGATCATCACGCGCTGGCGCATCCCCCCGGAGAACTGGTGCGGATAGTCGTCGATGCGTGTCTTCGCCGACGGAATACCGACCATCTCGAGCAGCTCGATCGACCGGTTGCGTGCCTGCCCCCGATCCATGCCCAAGTGAAGCTGCAGCGCCTCGCTGATCTGTCGATTGATCGTCAGAACTGGATTGAGCGACGTCATCGGGTCCTGGAAGATCATCGCGATCTCTTTGCCCCGCACGCGCCGAATTTGCTCGTCCGACATCTTGAGCAGATCGCGCCCTTCGAACAGGATCTGGCCGCCGGCGATCTTGCCCGGGGGGTCGGGGATGAGGCGCATGATCGACAGCGCCGTCTGGCTCTTGCCGCCACCTGACTCGCCGACGATTCCCAGTGTCTGGCCCGGATACAGATCGAATGACACCTTGTCGACCGCTTTGACGATTCCGTCGGCGGTGTAGAACTGGGTGCGAAGGTCGCGCACCGAGAGCAGCGGCTCGCCACGGTGCGAGGCAGCTAAACGTTCTAGCGTGGCGGTCTGAGACACACAGCCACCTTTCGTATCCCGCGAGGGAGAAGAATCACCAGGGTAACCCCAAATGCTATGGCGCGGAGCATCGCCCCGCAGAATGCTGCCTGCACCCGCTCGGTCTGCCTCTACGGTTATGCCTCACGGAACACGACGCACACCGGAGCCGGCGTCTCCGTCACTGGCCCCGCCGGCTGCAGCCGGCCGGTTTCCCGGTCGATGCGGAACGTGACGATGGTGTTGCCGGCCTGATTGGCGGCGAGGAGCAATGTACCGGTGGGGTCGACGTTGAAGTTGCGTGGCGTCCTCCCCTGCGTCGACTCGTGGCCGACGAAGCGCAGCTTCCCGCTCTCCTGGTCGATGGCGAAGATGGCGACGCTGTCGTGCCCGCGGTTGGAGACGTAGACCAACTTGCCTGACGGGTGGACGACTACCTGCGCCGTCGAGTTGGTGCCGGCGAAGTCCTCGGGCAGCGTCGACACCG
>JACQGX010000042.1 GCA_016199265.1 Chloroflexota bacterium
CGCTGGCGCTGCAGGGCAGAAAATCCCAGGCGGTGTTGCCTATTGGGGCGTGGACGATGCGGCGGTAGCGCATCGGCGCCTGCTCGAGTTGGGCGCCACTGCCCACGAGGACGTCCAGGATGTCGGCGAGGGTATTCGCGTCGCCACCGTGCTGGATCCGTTTGGCAATATTCTAGGGATCATCGAGAACCCTCACTTTGCCGCGGAACACCACGGCGGAACACCACCGCCGAGTGTCGGACCGTAGAATGTAGCCAACTCGAATGTCTGAACATGGTGCGCCGATCCGCGCCGGCGTCGTGGGCGTCGGGCGGGGTCAAAGCTTCGCCCGTGGCGCGGGCCGGCATGCGGGCATGCAACTGGTGGCGTTGTGCGACACGTGGGAAGAGCGGCTGCACGCGCTCGGGCGAGAACTGGAGGTCGCCACTTTCACCGACTACGACCGGTTCCTGGAACACGACCTGGATGCCGTCATCCTGGCCAACTACTTCCACCAGCATTCCCCGTTCGCCGTCAAGGCTCTGCGCGCCGGCAAACACGTCATGTCCGAAACGTCGGCCTGCTTCACGCTGGCCGAAGGCGTCGAACTCGTCGAGACGGTCGAACGGACCGGCAAGGTCTACGTCTTCGCCGAGAACTACCCCTACGCCCGCCACAACCAGGAGATGCGCCGCCTGTACCAGGCCGGCGAGATCGGCGAGTTCAAGTACGGCGAAGGGGAGTACGTGCATCCGTTCAGCGCGCTCGGCCGGAACCGCATCGCCCCTGGCGTCGACCACTGGCGGAACTGGCTGCCGGCGACCTACTACAATACCCACGCGCTGGCGCCGATCATGTTCATCACCGACACCTGGCCGGTGAAGGTCAACGGCTTCGTCGTCGCCCACGACTTCGACGACCCGCAGATCCGGCGCACCGCCAAGCGCAACGACCTGGCGTCGATGATCGCGGTGCGCATGAGCAACGGCGCCGTGGCCAAGCTGCTGCAAGGACAACTGCGCGGCGAAGGCTCCTGGGTGCGCATCCACGGCAGCCGCGGGCTGATGGAGAACCTGCGCTCTGGGCTATTCGGCGAGCGGGGCATGGTGCGTCTCCGCAAGGAGGCGTACGACGTGGGGCAGGAGAAGCCAGAAGAACGCGTCTACCTCCCGGCATTCCCGGAGTACGGCGCGGCCGCCGTGCGGGCCGGTCACGGCGGTGGCGACTTCTTCACCAGCTACCACTTCGCCCGCGCCATCCGCGGCGAGGAACCGCCGTACTGGGACGTGTACCGCGGCGTCGCGGCGTCGATCGCTGGCATCCTGGCCTACCGGTCCGCGCTGAACGATTCCAACTCCGTCGAAGTACCCGATCTACGCCAGAAGGCGGTGCGCGATCGCTATCGGGACGACCACTGGAGCCCCGACCCCACACGGCGTCGTGAAGGCGATCCCTGGCCCAGCGTGCTCGGCGACGTCAAGCCGTCCGCCGAAGGGTTGGCCTACGCCAGGGAGGTGTGGGCCAACCTGGGCTACCAAGAGAAGGATGGTGAGTGAAGGGAAACTGCACCACGCGCTCACCAATACACGTGCCGGCGGAAGAGGCTGAGGCTACGGGGATCGAGGTGGTGGATGTTGGGAATGAGGTAGCGGTTGCCGTAGATGTCGAAGACGATGCGCCCTTCGCCGAGCGCGCCGTATTCGACGACGTAACTCGCGCTCTGGGGTAGCGAGAAGTCGCGCGGCCCGCGGTCGGTCAAGACGTGCCATTCGAGCAGCCCGAACTCCTGATTGATGGCGTCGATGCGCACGATGATCTGCGAGATGTAGCGCCGGCGCAGCGCTTCGGCGAGGAGCCGCTGCTGGTCGCGGGAGAGATCCGCCAGCCTGCGAATGATGCCCAGTTCGCGCTGCGGGCCTTGGCCGTGCCGCAGCGCGACGTAGGTGCCCGGCTCGGTGAGGGGGAGCGCCTGGTAGACGCGCACGTAGTCGTACACCAGTGGCTCGCCGTGCTCTTCGCCGTTCCCGCTGCCGTGCAGCGTCACGCGCAACGCGCCGTTGGGTAGTGTGTCCAGCGTGAACTCCCCCGGCGAGAGGAAGCGTGCCGGCGCGAAGGCACCGAAGGCGGGCGCGTCTGAGGACTGGCTTGGGCTTGATGGCTGGGCGGGCGCCTTCGTGCCTTTTGGGGCCCCGGTGGCCGGCGACCCGTTCGTCGCGGCGTCTGGAGCAACGTGTTCGACGTTGGCGAGCGAAATGGTCTTGCTGAGTTGGAGTTGAATGGTGACGAGGCGGTGGTAGAGCCCACCCAGCGCCATCAGCTCGGTATGGGTGCCCAGCTCCTTGACGCGCCCCTGTTCCATCACGACGATGCGATCGGCGTTGCGCAGCGTGGACAGCCGGTGGGCAATCGCCACGGTCGTGCGCCCTTTGGTAAGGACCTCGAGCGCGTTTTGGATGGCGCGCTCCGATTCGGTATCGACCGACGAGGTCGCTTCGTCCAGAATCAGGATGCGTGGGTCGCAGAGCAGGGCGCGGGCGATGGAGAGGCGCTGCTTCTCCCCACCGGAGAGGCCCGACCCGGACTCGCCCAGGCGGGTGTCGTACCCGTCCGGCAGGCGCATGATGAACTGGTGCGTGTTCGCCGCGGTAGCGGCGCGGATCACGTCCTCCATCGAGGCGTTGGGGCGGCCGTAGGCGAGGTTCTCGCGGACGGTGCCGCGGAAGAGGAAGGGGTCCTGCAGCACCAGCCCGACGTGCCTGCGCAGATCGTCGTTGTGCACCCGGCGCAGATCGACGCCGTCGATACGGATCGTTCCTTCGGTCGGATCGTAGAAGCGACAGAGGAGGTTGATCAGCGTCGACTTGCCAGAGCCGCTTGGCCCGACGATGCCGATCATCTCGCCGGGCTCGATCCGCAGGCTCACGTCGTGGAGCACGGGGTAGTGTGGGTCGTAGCCGAACGTGACGCGGTCGAATTCGATCGACCCGGCGATCGCCGGCAGGGACGAGGCGTCGGCCGCGGTGGTGACCTGTGGCTCGGCGTCGAGCACGTCGAAGAGGCGATAGGCGGCGGTGACGAACGACGTGAGCCACTGGCCGATGTGCGTGAGCTGGTTCATCGGGGCATAGAAGAGCCCCAGGTAGCCGAAGAAGGCGAGGAGCGTGCCGAGGGTCATCTCCTCACCGTTCACCACCCCGAGCACCGATTGGCCGCCGGTGTACCAGACGATGTAGCCACCCAGGCTGAAGACGAAGCTGACCAGTGGGTAATAGGTCGTCTGCGAACGGTCGACGGCGATGCGGGCGCGCCGGAGGCGCTCGGCGGCACCGGTAAACCGGCCAACTTCGCGCCACTCCTGGCCAAACGCCTTGACGACGCGCACCCCCGAGAGCGTCGCGTAGAGCACGCTGGAGAGGCGGGCGCGCTGCTCGGAGAAATGGTAGTACCGCGGCCGGACGAAGCGCCAGTAGGCGAAGGTCGTGCCGACGACGAGCGGCGCCGGCAGGAGGGTGAAGACGGCGAGTCGCGCGTTGATGGTGAAGAGCGTGATTCCCACGGCGACCAGCAGCACGATCTGGACGAGGAATCCGCTGGTGACGTGGGAGATGAAGCCGTGCAGCTCCTCGGTATCCTGCGCGACGCGCGTCATCAGGATGCCGACCGACTGCTGGTCATAGTAGGCGACGCCCTGTTCCTGTAGGCGGCGATAGAGGTGCAAGCGCAGGTCGTAGGTGATACGCGTGCCGATGTGCGTCGACAGTGCACCGTTGGCCACCGTGACCAGCACCTTGGAGAGCTGCGTCGACGCCAGCAGCAGCACCAGCAGAATCAGCACACCGATGCGATCGCTGCGCTCGGCCGTCTCGCCGGTGGGTACGGCGACGCCGAACGCGTCCGCCAAGAAGGCGAACCAGGGCGCCGGTGGGTGGTCGCCGAACACGGTGTCTACCAGCAGTCGCGTCAGGCGAGGCGGCACCAGGTCTAGCCCAATCGTAAGCCCCAGGAGCAACAACACGACGACGGCGAACGGCCAGTAGGGGCGCATCAGCGCCAGGAGACGCAGGGCCACCTGGCCCTTCGAGACGCAGCGCGGGCAGACGCGGTAGGTGCGGCCGCCGGCCCCCGCGACGGTCGCGCCGGCGCTGCTGAGCACCGGCCGGCCGCACTTGATGCACTGCCTGGTGTCCCACGTGTCTTCGGCCGTGACCACGAGCGGCCGGCCCTCTTTCAGGCGGCGGTGCAGCTTGCGCGCAAAGCGGCCAAAGGTGGCGGCGCGGGCATTCGAGTACCGCAGCACGTCTTGAAAGGCGCCGGGTGCAACCTCGACCTCCAGCATGCCGCTGCCGACCCGTGAATCGGCGCGGGCGCCGCGCAGCCCATCGTAGGCTAACTGCACCAGCGGCGCTGCCCGTCCACCGGCGACGGCGAACGTCGCCAGCCGGTCGTTGGTCGCCACCAGCCACTGCCGCGCGTCGTTGCCCGCCAGGTCGAGATCGGTGTCCTCGCACAGGCGCACGCCTGCGGCCCGGATGCCTGCGCCGGGCAGCGCCGCCGCGATTACGTCTGGGATCGTCGGGGTTGCCTGAGCGGTCGGCGCCTGTCCATTGCCCCCGTTGCCCTCAGTGCCCTCGTTGCCCTGTCCACCATCCGGCGAAGCGCTGGCATCGGCCTGCCGGTCTGTGCCCGCGTTTCGGCGCGCGACCGTACCCCCGGCCGTCCCCTTGCGCGCCATCTTCCCACCTCTTCTCACCAACTCACTCCTGCCCCACGCCGTCCCGATCCCGCTCACTCACCAAAGGATGATATTTGGGGCCCGGGATGACAGTGGAACCGCCTACGACTTGGAGGATGCGCCACTTAGCCGGCCCTTTGTTCGATTGGGCGTCAGGCGCCGCGGGCCTCTGCCAGCAGTTCCTGCACGCGCTGGCCGACGCGCTCGACGATGGCCTCGGCGATGGTGCGGCCGACCTCGGGGGAGGCGTGGATGCGCGGGTCGAGGCCGCCGACGCCCCAGAGTTTCTGGTCGAGGTCCGTGGGGAGACGGTCCATCTCGACGAGTTCGGGGCGGAGGTACCAGAGCAGCGAGGTTTCCCACTTGGCGGCGTGGTCGCCGCGGTATTCCAGATCGGTGACTGGCTCGTAGTCGGCAAGGGCCCAGATCTTGATCCGGCCGGAGCTGCGCATCACCGCCTCCGCCTCTTCCTTTAAGAAGGCCGGCTGCTCACGCGGGTAATGCCCCGTCATCGCCACCACCACCTTGAAACCCGCCTTGTCGAACTGCCGAAAGGTGCGCCGGGCAAGCTGGCGGAAGAGCTCCTCGCCGACGGTGATGTTGCCGTCGCGCCCATACTTGGGGTCGAACGCGGTGGCACGCTCGTAGCCGAAGTACGACGGCGGATAGACAATGCCGCCGAAGCGCTCGGCGATGCGCAGGCACAACGCCTCCGCCTTCACCGCATCGTTGCCCAGCGCCAGGTGCTCGCCGTGCCATTCGATCAGCCCGAACGGCCAATAGACCACCGGCGTCTCGCGCATGATGGCCTCCCACTCGTAGGGCAGCAGCTCTTCGTAACGCACTTTTCGCTGGGACACGGGGCGGTACCTCCTCGACAATGTAGTTCTCAGCAGCGTACACGACCATCAGCACCGCGTGCATGACGACTCGTGCCGCACCGGTTCTCAATCGAGGGCCAGCGCCGCCTTAAGCGCACGGTCGACGTCGACCATTTGTGATCCCGGCACGCGTCCGGCAGGCCGAAGGGCCTGTCCGCCCATCGGCGGGAGCAGCCGCCCTTTATCCACCGTCAGGAGTTGGAGGCAGTTGATCGTGCCATCTCGGCTCAGCCCGGTCTGGGCGGCGCTGACTTCGACGACGAAGGGGTAGGGTCTGGAGGGGCGTCGTGTGGTCATTGTTGCCACGACGACAATCGGCGCGTGCTCGTTGGCGATGTCGTTGCTCACGATGAGGCCGGGCCGCCGACCAGCCTGTTCGCTACCTCGAGCGGGATCCCAGTTGATCCAGTAGATCTCTCCCCGCCTAATCGGCATCGAACTGCTCCCGCAGGGCAATTTCGGCCTGTGCTGCGTGCGTACGTGCCGCCGTCTCGCGCATTTCGGCCGCGAACTCTCGGCAGCCTTCCGCAAACAGCTCAGCCCACTCTTGGCTCCGCCGTTCCTCGAGTACGGCCGCTAGTGCCGCACTCCGCGAAGTCCCGGTCACGCGCGCCTTCTGATCCAGCCATTCGACAAGGTGCGCCGGCAGGCTCACCGATACCTGTTCTGCTGTTTGTGCCATCTCTGAGGTGTAGTGGCGAAGGATAGTAGTGTTTCGTATCAAGCGTCACTCATTAGCAATTCTACCAACGCCATCGCACGGCAGAATCGTACTTCGTGGCAGCCGACGCAGGTGCGCATGGTAAAACACCCGGCATGGAGAAGGAGTAGCCGTTGATGAGGATCACTGGGATCGAGCCGTTTACCGTCAGCACGTATCACCACAATGCCAAGCGCCACTGGCTGATCTTCAAGCTGAGGTCGTGGCGCGCGGCTTCGACGCGATGAAGTTCGACCCGTTCGGGCAGAAGAACTACCTCCTGATCTCGCCGCCGGAGGCGCAACTGGCCGAGGATCGCGTCGCGGCGGTGCGCGAGGCGGTGGGGCCGCACGTCGACATCCTGATCGAGGTGCACGCCAAGTTCAACGTGGCGACGGCCGTCCACCTGGGGCAGCGGCTCGAGCGCTACCGGCCGCTGTGGTTCGAGGAGCCGGTCTCGCAGGAGAACGTCTCCGAGATGGCGCAGGTGCGCCGTCAGGTGCGCATCCCCATCGCCACCGGCGAGCGGCTGTTCACCAAGTTCCCGTTGTACGAGCTGATCAAGGCCGAAGCGGTCGACGTGCTGCAGCCGGACATGTGCAACGCCGGCGGCATCACCGAGCTCAAGAAGATCGCCGCGATCGCCGAGTGCCAGCACCTGGTGATGGCGCCGCACAACACCAACAGCCCCATCGGCACGGTGGCGAGCTTTCACCTCGACGCATCGATCCCCAACTTCCTGATCCAGGAGTACCACGCCGAGTTCTACGAGCCGTGGTTCTTCGACCTGTGCCCCGACCAACCTCGCCGCACCGGCAGCCACGTCCCGCTCCCCCAAGGGTCGGGGCTGGGCGTCACGCTCGACGAAGCCGTCGCACGGGTGCACGCCCTGGCCAAGCGCCCCGCGTGGCACGAGCGGGGGATCTGACTCGTGACCGGACACCCGACCGCGATTCAGCCGCCCAGCGCATAGATCCAGGTGTCGCCGAGAAACTGGGCGCTGCCGCGCCAGCCGCCGAACACGACGAGCCGCCGCGACACGGGATCGAACCCCAGCGCGCTGTGGTGGCGGGAGACGCCGGGCACCTCGCCCGGCAGGCGCCGGTACCGCGGCCGGGCGCCCATCTCCAGCGCCTCGACGTAGGGCACGTCCCGCTCGTCGGCGTTGTCGCCACCCACCAGCAGCAGGCGCCCGCACGTGTCATCGACCGCCCGGGCATGGTGCGCCCAGGTCGCCGGCCCGCCCACCGGCGAAAGGGTCTGCCACCTGCCCCGCGCGAGGTCGTAGCGCCATGTGCCTGGGGTTACCTTGTGCGCGTCGTGGCCGCCCACGAGGTACAGCGCGCCGTCGTGGTAGCCTAGCGCCGCGTTCGTGGTCGGCGGCGGGACGGCCGTGCCGCCCGGCAACGCCCGCCACCTACCCGTCCCCAGATCGAGTTCCCACAGGTCGCCCAGGGCCGTGTCGAGCCCCAACGGCGGCCCCGGGAAGCCGCCGTAGACCCACGCCCGTTCGCCGCCGTCGGTGGCCGCCGCGGCGTCGAACCGCGCCAGCGGGCGCGGCATCCCGGTGCCCAGGCGCGTCCAGCGCACAGCCTGAAGGTCGAGCGCCCACACCTCGTCGCTGGCGGTCCCCGCGTTCCCGAAGAGGAGCACCATCCGCCCGCGGGGCCGGTCGTAGAGCGCCGCCGGCGCCCACCGTGGCGCCGGCTGGCGCGCGCGGTCGCTCCCGTCGCTCCCGTCGCCTGCATCGCCGTCGGCCGGCTCGACCACCAACTCCTGCCACGTCTCGCTCTCGAGCGAGAAGGCCCACACGTCGCCCAGCGCCACGGCGTCCCAGCGGACGCCCCCGAACACGATCACCCGTCGCCCGACGGGATCGAAGATGGCGCTGTGCAGCGCCCGCGCCGATGGACCCGGTCCCGCGACCTGGCGCCAGCCCGGCATGTCTGTGGCTGCGCCGCAACCCGGGCCGCCGCCGGCCGCTGCGGTCGCCCGAGTCGCGCCGGTCGACGGCGGCGCGGTCGCGCCGGGAGGTCGATGGTCCGGAGCGCCGGATGGCCGCGGCGCCGCCGGCCACGGCAGCCACCACGCAGCGATGCCCGCGACCAGCACACCGCCGGCGGCCACGGCGGCCATGGCGGCCATGGCGGCCAGGGATGGGAACCCTCGCCGCGCGGCGCCGGGCATGCTCAGGCCGGCCGGCGCCGCGCCCGCCGCGCCGCGCTGGCAGCCGCGTCCTCCTCGACCGCCGGCTCGCCCGGTTCTTCCGCGGGCGGCTCGCCCGCCACCGGCTCCTCGATGATGACCGCTTCCATCACCACCTCGTCGACGATGACTGGCAGCTCCACGGGCTCGCCCGGCTCTGCGACCACCGGTGGCTCGACCACCGGTGGCTCGACGACCGGTTCCTCAACGACCGGTTCCTCGACGACCGGTTCCTCGACGATGTCGGGGGACACGTCGACACCTGGCACGGCGACCAGTTGCACGATCGGGGCCTCGGCCGGCACGCCGGCGCGGTTCAGGATGAACAGCATGTAGTAGCCGGGCGGCGCCACGTTGGGATCGGCCGGTGCGGTGATCTCAATCTCGTTCGGTCCAGTGACCGTAAACGGCAGCGGCACCAGCCGCTGCTCGGTGTTGAAGGCGTGGGTGACCGAACCGAGCTTGATGAAGCACACGCTCGCCACGTCGCCCGGATCGGCCATCGGAATGGGGAAGCCCTGGCTATAGGCCACGCTCTCCGGCGCCGCGAACAGCACCGGCCGCGGTCCGCCGGCGAGGTAGTCCGGGCTGTATAGCTCCATCCGCACCTCGCCGTCCGTGCCCGCCACCCACACGCGGCCGTCGGGCAGCAGCAGCGCCGTCGAGTGGTAGAGACGCGGCACCTGCATCGGCACATCCAGCGTCCACGTCTCGGTTTCCGGGTCGAAGAGCTCCGGTTCCAGCACTGGATCGGCGTTGTAGAAGCGCCCGCTGCCGACGACGAACAGCTTGCCGTTGGGCAAGATCGCCGAGTTGGGGAACCAGCGCGGGTGGTGCATCGGCGCGATCGGCCGCCAGCCGGCGCCGGGATCGTTGAAGTCGAAGATGGACGCCTCGGCCGTCCCTGCCGGGTTGCCGCCGCCGGCGTTGAGGATCTTGGCGCCCCAGGCCGGTGAGAGCAGCAGGGAGAGATCGTCGGGCCGGGGGCCGGCGCTGCCGGGCGGGTGGTGGTGCGGACCGACTACGAGCCCCTCCCCCTCCGCCATCCCTGGCTCGTCCTCGTTTGGCACGCTCTCGCCGCCGTCGTGTTGGTCACTGCCTTCGCCGGGTCCCTCGTGTTGTTCGCGTTCTTCGTGTTGTTCGCGTTCTTCGCGCCCGCCGGACACGGCGGGCGCCGCGAAACTCCCCGCGTCGCCGTCGCCGCCGCGCGCGCTCAGGGCCAGCCCGGGGGCGACACTGCCCAGACCTAACCCGGCGTCGGCACTACCCAGGCCGGGCGCGACCTCGCGCCACTCGAACGTCTCGAGATTCAGGGTGGCCACGGGCGCGCCCTGGCCGGCGAACGCGACCTCGCCGTTCGGCAGCACGTGCAGGCGCGGGTAGAGGGGCAGTTCGCGGGTGGCGCTCGGCGGCAGCACTTCCCAGCCGGCGAAGGGGTTGAAGAGCTCGATCTGCTCGACGGTCACGCCGTCGTCCGTCCCACCGGCGACCAGCATCCGGCCGTCCGGCAGGCAGATCACCGACGGGTACCAGCGTCCGAACGTCATGTCCGGGAGGCGCTGCCAGCCGTCGGCCGGGTCGAACACGTAGGCCGACTTGCTGCCGCCCCACGGGTCGCTCGGCCCGGTGGAGTAGCGGCCGGTGCCGCCGGCGACGAACAGCCGCCCATCGGGCAACAGCGCGTGGCCGCTGCAGAACAGGTCGGTCTCGGGCGCGTTGGGTGGGGTGCGCACCGTCCCGTCGGCGGGGTTCCAGATGCGCGTCTGCGCCGGGATCAGCGGCCCGGTATTCCCCGAGTACAGCACGACCTCGCCGGTCGGCATGAGCGCGGCGTGCACGGCCGCGACCTGCGAGTCTTCGGCCAACAGGTGCCACGTTCCCATCGGTCAGTCCTCCTTGTGCGACCCACAGCGGCTGAGCGTAACCAACAGCTTGCCACATAGAGCGGGAGTCCTGCCACCGCAGGGGTGCAGGCAGCAGTTCTGGACTGGCCCCGTTCACCCCTCGCTCCCTCCCGCTCGCCCGGAACACCGAGCGTCTCCGCCGCCGCTTGCACGCGCGCCTCATCCACGTCACAGACCGCGAGCAGCGCCAGTCTCTCCGACTGCCGCGCGGCGACGCCGTGGGCGTTGACGCCGCGGTTGCCGCAGCCGATCAGCGCGGTGGTCACGCGCGCGGCTGCGGTACACCGTCTCCCCGACGTTGACCGTCGGACCATTGATCGCCAGTATAGCGGGCGTGAGGAGGGCAGACCATGCCACCGGCCAGGGCCCGCCTGCACCTTAGTCTGGATTTCGCACGTTGATGAGGGCGCGGTAGTCTTTTGGGCTATGCCTCGACACCGCCGGTCAGAACCGGGACCTCCAGTTCCAGGTGCTCGCCGCCGCCGGCACGCCTTCTGACCTCCTCTGGATGGATCAGCAATGGGCGGGGCCATTCCGCGAACAGGACATGCTGCGTGTACTGGACCCTTTCATCAAGCGGGACACGTACGCGCTGGACGACTTCTTTCCGGTTGCGCAGCAGTTCTATCAGTTCAAGGGGCAGACCTTTGGGGTTCTTCATACCGCGTCCCCCCGCATCTTCGTTTACAACAAGACGCTCTTCGACAAGAAGGGCGTGAAGCCACCCACCAACAATTGGACGTGGGGCGACCTGCGTGACGCACTGCGGCGCCTGACGGGGGGCAGTGGCGAAGAGGCCACGTTTGGTGGCGCGATGGGACGCAATCTTGAATTCCCGGGGTTCGTCTACCAGAACGGCGGCAAGCTGGTGGACGACATGCACCTCCCTACCAAGTCCCTCTTGGACCAGCCGGCGGCGCTAGAGGGAGTCCAGTTCCATGTCGACCTCGAGCTGAAGGACGGAGTCTCCGTCGCTGATGCCAAGCGGACCGGCGGGCTCACCCCGGCTCAGCTCTGGATGGCTGGCCGGCTCGGCATCCGCAATCTCCTCGGCGCGAAGCAGCGCGGATGCGCTCTCGATACGCACGACGAACACGGTCTGCCTGGCGAGTACTTGACGCTCATGCTCCAGCTCGGCGACCACCTCGCTGACCGCGCGCACGTGAGCCGCAGAATCGACCTTCGGCAGGACCAGCCCACCCACGTTCGGGCCTGTGGCAGCTTCCAGGTCCCGCACCGCGAGGCGCCACGGTCGATTGATCCGTACCAGCACGTCGCTGCCTCGCGAAGCAACCTGCGCCGCCGCCGCCGGCAGCAAGTCGCGCGCGCGTGTCTTCTCTGCCGGAGCGACCGCGTCCTCCAAGTCCAGAATGATCGCGTCGGCGCCCCTCGTATGCGCTCGCTCGACGAACCGAGGCACGTTTACCGGCACGTACAGCAGCGAGCGCCAGGCCAGCGGCTGGCGCGCTCCGGCTGACCTCCCCATCATCTCCCCGCGCCTGTCGCGCCTGTCGCGCCTGTCGGGTCTGTCGTGACCCGCTCCAGCGTGAGGCGAGCGCTCGGGTCCGGCCGCCCGATCGTGATCACCAAGCGCCGGGCCCCGCCGCCGTCGAGGAGATGGTACGTTACGTCTGCCCCTGCCGGCTGCAGGACAATGCCCGCATCTCGCATCCAGTGTAATGCAGTTGGTATACCAAAGGCGCGAGCAGGAACACATGGGCATATTGGACGGACAGGTGGCGGTGGTGACCGGAGGCGGGCTCGGTATCGGCCGCGGTATCGCGGAGCGCCTCGGGGAAGCGGGCGCGCACGTGGTGGTTGTCGGCCGGCGGGCCGCGCACTTGGACGAAACGGTCCATCGGATCGGCCAGGCGGGCGGCTCGGCCACCACGCGTGTCGCGGACGTGACCCGGCAGGACCAGGTCGAGGCCCTGATGGCGGAGACGGTGGCCAACCACGGCCGGATCGATCTCCTGGTCAACAACGCGGGGCGCTTCATGAGCATCGCGCCGGCTTCGGAGGCGGACCCTCAAAACTGGTGGCAGGATGTGACGGTCAATCTCTTCGGCACGTACCTGTGCTGCCGCGCCGCCATCCCACACATGAAGGAGCGCAGCAAGGGCAAGATCGTCGTCATGGGCGGCGGCGGCTCGCTCGCCGGCTTCGCCTACGGCAGCGCGTACGGCACCTCCAAGGCAGCGCTCGTCCGCCTCGCCGAGACGCTGCACCTTGAAGTCAAGGACGACGGCATCAGCGTCTACGCCATCAGCCCCGAGCTGGTGCGCACCGAGATGACGCAGTTCCAGTTGGACAGCCCCGAGGGAAAGCGCTGGCTGCCGCGCATCCACCAGATGTTCGCCGAGGGACGCGACGTGCCGCCGACGCTCGCCGGCGACCTGTGCGTCTTTCTCGCCTCGCCCGCCGGCGACCGCCTGGGCGGGCGCTTCATCCAGGCACGCGACGACTTCCGGCGGATCGCAGAGGCGGTGGACGAGGTGATCGAGCGCGACCTCTACACGCTGCGCCGCAATGAGCTGCCTGCCTGACCGGTGCCGCCGGAACAAGAGGAGGCGCGGCGATGCTCTATAGAAGAGACGAGATCTTCCAGCGCTTGCGGCGAGAAGTGGAAGCCAAGCGCGCCATCTTCTGTGCGCGCTGCGCCACCGGTGTGGCCGCGCGCTACGCCGAGGAGGGCGGCGCCGACCTGATCGTCACCTACGCGCTGGCCCGCTGGCAGCAGACGGGCTTCGCCGGCGGGCTCGGTCTGGCGCCGTTCGCCGACGGCAACGCGCTCGCCTTCGAGGTGGGTACGCGCGAGATCTTGCCCATCGTCAACGACGTGCCGGTCCTGCTCGGCCTCGCCTGCACCGACCCCACGCGCCGGCTGGATACGTGGTTGCCCCAGATCGACGCGGCCGGTTTCTCCGGTATCAACAACTGGGCCAGCGTCGGCATGGTGGACGGCAACTACCGGCGCGTGCTGGAGGGCAGCGGCATGGGATTCGCGCGTGAGGTCGAGTTCATGCGCCGCGCCTACGCCCACGGCTTCTTTACACTCGCCTACCTGTTCGACGTGGACCAGGCGCGCCAGATGGCCGAGGCCGGCGTCGACGGCATCGTGGCGC
Source organism: Chloroflexota bacterium (assembly GCA_016199265.1). Classification (GTDB taxonomy): domain Bacteria; phylum Chloroflexota; class UBA11872; order UBA12225; family UBA12225; genus JACQGX01. The sequence goes on from JACQGX010000042.1 coordinate 13,527, forward strand.
ATCTCGGCGTCGGCGGCGAAATGCCCTCGCTGGAAGAGACCCCGGCCATCGTCACCGCCATCGCCGAGGCAGCCCACCACGTCAACCGGGAGATCCTCGTGCTGACCCACGGCGGCCACATCCGCACGCCGGCCGACGCCGCCTGGGTCGCCGAGCGCAGTCCGTCGGTCGGCTATCTGGGTGCGCCGGACTCGCCCGCGCTGCTCGGAGAGGTCATTAAGCGGCGCACCCAGGAGTACAAGCACCGGCTGCCGTAGTCGGTACGCCGAGCGATGCCCCTGGGAAACGCGGCTGTGCCGCCGCTGGCAATCAAGGCGATGGAGGCCGGCGCGCACGTCTGGGTCGAAAAGCCCCCTGCCGACACGCTGGCGCAGGCGGAGATGTACAACAAGAACATCTTCCTCATCGACTACGTCGGCGAGGTCAGCCACTTCGCGGAGAGCGTTCTCGCTGACCGGCCGCCCGAGTGCGCCAGCGCCGCCGACCTGCTGGAGATCATGCGCTGGACCGAGGCGCTTCATGGGCCCTCGGGCACGCTGACGCGCATTAACGCGCCAGCGGAGGCTGCAGTTGTCCCTTCGCGCGCCGCCCCGCCGCCCGCGGTCCTCGGGCAGGCGCACGACGATGATGAACTCCCGCTGCGAGTGAACGCTCCGATCTAGTGCCGCGCCCACTATGGTATTTGCGAATGCATGGGCACGCCAACAGTGTGCGCCGCGCGCGCAGTCCGTCCACCGGACGCTCTGCTGCCCAGAGGGGGCCGAGTGCCACGGCAAGGCGCAGTCCCTGCTCGCAGGCCGCGACGTCCCCATTCCTGGCCGCGTCGGTCAGCCAGGTCAGCGCCGTCAGAAAGCTGTCGCGATCGGCCGCTGTCTGCGCAAGCCAGGCTAGGCTCTGCGTGCGCTCGATGAGGCGCGGCGGTGTCCGTGCTGCCAGAGCTGTGTAGTACGTGGCGTGCCGGCGCCAGGTCTCCTCCGCCTCGCCACAGGCCTGCAACTGCCCGAGGGCCAACTCGCGGATCGTCGCCGGCACGCCGAAGCGGGGCTCGCCGTCCGGTCCGTCCGGCAGGCCGTGCGGCACCTGCAGGCTCTTGTCGACGAGCGAGGCGAACCCGTCCAGGACCGGGAATGCCTGGTACCGCGTTCCGCATTCCTCGCTGGGTGGTGGTGAACGCGGCACCAGGCATGTTGTTCCGGATGTTTGACCGTTCGCCCTGAGCCGGTCGAAGAGCCTGCCCTGAGCGTAGTCGAAGAGGCCCACTCTTCCCGGCATCCGGAACCGCTGATGGCACCCACTGGAGAGCCGGGGCTTGACTTCTAGAATGAATATTCTATAATGGCTCTTGCACTGCCCGCTGCATCGCCGCCGGACTCTCCGACCTATGGACCACCCCGCCACGTCCACTGCCACCACTGTCACTGCCCACCGTGGTCCCCGGAGGCCCCCGGACCGCTGCCGGCACGTGCTCCCACCCACCGGCCTTATTGCCAATTGCGAAGAAAGGACCGCGAAAATGCAAAACGAACTCGGCCGGCCTGGTCGCCGCGCTGGCCGCCGCCAGGAACGGCGCCCGCAGGCTGCTGGTCGAGCGGGCCGGGTTCGCCGGCGGGATTATCACCGCCACCGGCCTGCCGTTCTTCGACGGCATCGCCGACTACCACGAGAAGCGGGTCGTCACGCCCGGAATCCCGCTGGAGTTGTTCGCGAAGATGGGTGCCTGCGAACCGGGGGCGACCCACCTGCTGTCACACAATCCGACCATCGACAACACCGAGCGCTTCAAGCTCCTGGCCGACCGGCTGCTGCGCGCGGAGCCAAACCTGGACGTGCTCTTCCACACCATCGCCTGTGAGGCGAGCGTCCGGGGCGACCGGATCGAGGCCGTCTATCTCGCCAACAAGGCGGGACTCTGCCGCGTCGAGCCGAAGGTGGTGGTCGACTGCACGGGAGACGCCGACATCGCCGCGCGTGCCGGGGCACCGGTGGAGAAGGCTCCCGAGCTGCAGCCGATGACGATGCACTTCCGCATCGGCAACGTACGTAGCACGCCGGACACCAGGCGTCTGTGCCGCGAGGCGGTGATCCGTGCCCACGAGGGCGGCGAACTGCCCATGTTTTACGGCCCCGGCCTCATGTTCAAGTTCGCGCCGGACGAGGTTTACGTCCACGCTGTGCGCGTCCCTGCCGACGGGAGCGATCCGGAGGAACTGACGCGGGCAGAGCAGCAGGGCCGGCAGGACGCCTGGACGATGTTCGAGGCGTGGAAGCGCGAGGTGCCTGGTTTCGAGGACGCGTACTTCATCACGAGCGGCCCGTTCATCGGTGTACGCGAGACGCGGCGCATCGTCGGCGAGTACGTCCTCACCGAGCACGACATCGTCGAGTCGCGCCGGTTCGACGATGCGGTGGCCACGGGGTGCTGGTACCTCGACCAGCACCCCAACGCCGCCACGGTGGGGACGGCGAACGCGGGCCAGAAGGTGCAGCCCGACCCGTACGACATCCCGTACCGCACGCTGCTGCCTCGATCCGTAAGCAATTCTGCTGGTGGCCGGGCGCTGCCACTCGGCGACGCAGCTCGCCGCCTCGTCGACGCGCGTCAACGCGACGGCGATGGCCATGGGCCAGGCGGCCGGCACGGCGGCGGCGCTGGCCGCGCACCGCGGGATCACGCCACACGAGCTCGCCGGCCGGCAGGTCCGCGACGTCCTCAGGCAGCAGGGCGCCGGTCCGGTGCGGGATCGCGCCGTCGCAGGCTAACAGCGGGTTGGAACCGCGGCAGGTGGGAATCGCGGAAGCCAGCGGTCACTTGGCCGCATCCAACGCAGCGTTGCCGGCTTGGGTGGCCTTGAGCGCCGTCTCGCGCACCGAGATCTCGCCCGCGAAGCCCTGGGCCAGGATGGGGGTGATCGCGGCGAACCACGGCTGGAAATGCTTCCAGATGCGGAAGCCGCGGGCCGATTGGTCCGGCTTCTTCGTCAAGAGATCCAACTGCAGCCGCAGATTGGGCGGCCCACCGTCCAGGTAGACCGGGCTGGTGGCGGTCTTGCGGTGCACCGGGGTGGCGCCGCCGGTCCTGCCGACGATCGTCTGGCCGCCCTCGCCGGCCATCCATATGGCGAACTGCGTCGCGGCGTCGCCGTGGCCGCGCTGCTCCGCGACCTTCATGACGATGTGGCCCTGGTGATTCCAGTTGGTGACGCGGTTCTTGGTGCCGGCCCAGCGGGGTGTCGGCATCACCTCCCACTGAAACTGGTCCTTGATGCCGGTTGCCAGCGCCTTGGCCGAGTTGTTCACGGTGATGGCAAAGGTGCCCTGCTGAAAGTTCAGTCCCTTGACGGCGTTCTTTCCCTCGAGTACGGGCGCCACTTGGTGGCGGTGAATGAGCCCGATGGCGTATTCGAGCACCTCGAGCTGCTTGGCTTGGTCGAGCACCGTGCGGATGGGCTGCGTGTAGGAGGTCAGGTCGCCGCCGTTGGCGTAGAACCAGACCCAGGCATAGGCCGGCGCCGACTGCATCTGCACTGCCCACTGGTTCTCGGCGGCGTGGGTCAGTTTGCGCGCCGCAGCCAGCAGATCGTCCGTCGTCCAGGCGTCGGTCGGCGGTGCCACGTTGTCGCGAGTAAACCAGGTCTTGTTGTAGAGCCACGTAGAAATCGTGAACTGGTACGGCAGGCCGTGCGTCTTGCCCTTGTGTTCGAAGTACTGCGGCTCCCACCAGACGGAGTCCTTGTCAAAGCGATACTTGCGCAGCAGCGGCCCGATGTCCATGAAGACGTTGCGTTCGGCCCAGAGCTCGAAGAAGTTGCCGCTGAAGAGCATCACATCCGGGAGCGTGCCGGCCGCGAGGTTTGCGGAGAACGTCTCGTAGCTGTCACTCTTGACGGTCTGCATGTCGAGCTTGATCTTGGGGAACTGCGCCTCGAAGGCGGGCAGCGACTGTTTGCTCGCGTCGCCGCGCGCGCCACCCGTCCAGTCGGTCATCCATTGCACCGTGACCGGCTGACTGCTGGCGGACGGCTGCTCCGGCCCCGCTTGGCCGGGAACGCAGGCGGCCAGCGCGGCCAGCGGCAACGCGCTGCCGGCCAGGAGTACGCCGCGCCGTGTGGCCCTGGAGCGCGCGGAAGGCCGTGGAGTGCCCATCTCCAGCCCTGCGCGGGCGCTGTCTGATGCCGTCATGGTGTTCGTGGTGCTCATGATCCGTCTCCTTGCTGGCTAGATGGCTGGGTGTGGTGTGGCGAAAGGTCTTGGCGCTGTCGACGCGCCGGCGGATTCGGTCGCTGGGTATGGGTGGCGCGTGGCAGTGGGCCTTATGCTACCGTGGCATACGCAGTGCGATGATAGGCCAGGAGCAGCGTCCCGGTCAATCACCAGTGCCGCTCAGCGGAAGTCCTTCGGCAGTTATCACTCTCCGCGCCCCCTGTCATCCTGACCCTGAGGGCAGCGAAGGGGAAGGATCGGTGGCATCGTGTACCGCTGGTGGCCAGACGACCTGATCCTTCGCTGCGCTCAGGATGACAGGGGGCGCTCAGGATGACATCTGGTCAGAGACTTCCGCCGTGCTCTACTAGCAAGTCCACAGGTGACAGTCCCCAGGCTCAAGGCTGCTATCGTCCAAACATCTGGGAAACCTGGCCGGCGAACTGCTCGCCATTCGGTCGTGCGAGGCATGGTACGATGGCGACGGGCAGCAGGCGCTGCCAACCGTTGGGATAGGAGAGTATTGTGGCGATGAGGTTGAACGGACGGTACGGTATCACCCGGCGCGAAATGGCGCTGCGCACGACGGCGCCGATGGCGGCCGGCGGCATCCTGGCCGGTTGCGTACCAGGGACCGGATCGGGAAGCGGCGGCGGCGAAGCGCTGCAGAAGTCGAAGGCGCCGGTGACGGTACGCGTGCTGACGCGGGCCAGCAGCGATGGGCACACCCGCTGGTTCAAGGAGCGGACGCCGAAGGTGTTCGAGCCGCAGCACCCGACGATAGAGGTGGAGTTCGAGGAAGTCTCGGGCATGACGATCGCCGAGAAGCTGCTCGTCCTGGCCGCGGGCGATTCGGTGCCGGACGTGGTGTGGCTCGGCGTGGTGGCCGATGGCGGCCGCGGCGGGATTACTAAGGGTGTGCTCCGCCCGCTCGATCCAGTGATGAAGGCCGGCAAGTTCGATCCAGGCGTCTACTGGAAGGCGGCGCGGGAGATGTTCTCGTACCAGGGACAGCTCTACGGTATTCCCCGTGCGGGGCACTACGGCTGCCACGTCATCTACGTAAACCAGGAGCTGGTCAAGCGCGCCGGAATCCAGGTGCCCATAGCCGATGCCAACTGGACGACCGACGACCTGATCAACTGGGCGAAGAGGACAACGCGTGCCGAGGAAGGCATCTGGGGCTGGCAGCCCAATGTGGCAATTCAGGAGTGTGGCCTGCACTGGCTGCGCACGTTCGGCGGCAACCTGTTCAGCGAGGACGGCAAGAAGGTGCTCCTTGACGCGGCGCAAGCGCAGGCGGGGCTGCAATGGGTCTACGACGCCCGCTTCAAGCATCAGACGACCGATAACCTTCGTGCCAACGGCCGCCAACTCTTCCAGCAGGGAAAGCTCGTCTTCAATCAGGCGACGCCCGGATTGGTTGCGGAGTACAGCGCGCCGACACAGCAGTTCGTGAAGTTCGACTGGGCGGCGACGGTGGCGCCAAAGCACGCCTCCACCGGCACACGCGGGACGATGTTCGGCGGCGGCGCACTCTCGATCTCGAAGCAGACAAAGATCGTGGCCGAAGCCTGGGAGTGGATCAAGTTCATTACCAACAAGGAGAACGGCGTCCTGCAAGTAGCCGGCGGCGCCGGCAGCCCCGGCGCGCGCGACGACGTGTGGAGCGATCCCCGCCTGGCGCAGATCAGTCCCATCTATGGGCTGATTCAGAAGACGTTCAAGACGCCCGGCCCGACGTATCTGCCGTGGAACGAGACCTACTTCGAGCTCATCGCGCTCGTTAATGGAAAGTTGAACGACTACTGGGACGGCAAGGCCGGTCTGCGCGAGACGGTGCAGGCGATCACGAGCGAGGCGGCGTCGATCTTGGCGAAGCCACCGGCGTAGGAGAGAGGGCAAACGATAGGACGTCAACGCCGATCGTGCTGGGTGCTGGCACCCTCACACTTCCCTTCCCGCCTCTGGTAGAGTTGCGCTCGGGAGAGGTAAGGGCGTGTGGATGCACCACCGGCCGGCGGCAGGGAGGGAAACGGACGGCCGCGCACCGTCATCGTGGTTGACGATGAGCCGGCCTTCCGCCAGTTCACGGGCGCGCTCCTGGCCGGCCGGCCCGAGTTCGTGGTCGTGGGCGAGGCCGGCAGCGGCGAGGAGGCGCTGGCCCTCGCGGCGCGCCTGCGACCGCACGTGGTTGTGCTCGACGTGCTGCTGCCCGGCCTGAACGGCTTCGCCGTCTGCCGCCAGCTCCGCGCGCTGCTCGCGGGCGTGCGCGTCGTGCTGGTCAGCGCCCACGACGAGGGCGAGTTCGCCCGCCTGGCCCCGGAAGCCGGCGCCGCCGCGTTCCTCCCCAAACGGGCGCTCACGCCGGTAACGCTTCTGCGCGTCACCACCTGAGGCCGCCGGGCAACCGCGCGCTCCCCCGCGGCGCGCACCGCCTGCCTTCCCGCCGGCAGAGCGCGCGTGGCGTCGCCCGCCTGCCGAGCCGCGTCGTCAGGCTGGCGTCAGGCGGGCCTGCCACCACCCATCCGCTTCGGCGGCGGGCGGCGTCACCATCCTGCGTTAGGAAGGTAGTACCGCCCATGGACGTTGCTCGGTCCGCAGCAGCTACACTAGCAGCGCCGATGCACGGGCTCCCAGACCCGCAGGCCGCCGGGCGGGCGCGCGGCAGAGGGGGGAGCGTGGCAGCTTCGACGACCGCCCTGGCTATCTCCGTCCCGACCGACGTCCAGGAAATCGTCGCCAATGGGCTGGCGGCCACGGGCGCGCGCCTGGTCGTGCTGGGCATGTACGAACCGGGCCGGGCCCGCCTCCGGCCGGTGGCGTGGGGTGGCCTGCATGCGCCGTACGTGCAGCAGGCGATCGCCCTGGCGCGGCGCATCGCCCCCGCCTTCGACCCCACCCTGATCGCCCTCCCGCCCGACGCCAACCCCCTCCAGCGCGCCGTCAACGTGGACGGCCGGCCCGTCGCGGCCACGCTGCTGGCGTTCGCGGCCGGGATCGTCGACCGCCGGCTGCTGCGCGTGGCGGTGGCGGTCATGCGGACGCGGTATGTCCTGGCGTTGCCCGTCCGGGTCGCGGGGGAGGTGGCCGGCGTGCTCTCCTTCTACGGGCCGCGCCCGATCCACGGGCGGCAGGAACGCGCCTGCGTGGCCTTCACCCGGCAGGTGGCGCTCACGCTGGAGAACGCCCACCTCGCCGCCGCCCTCCAGCGCCAGGTCGCGGCGCTCCAGTGGTCGCAGCGGCTGCTGACGCAGGCCGACGAGCGCCTGCGCCGGCAGGTCGCCGAGCTGCTGCACGGGCGGGTGCAGAGCCGGCTGCTCCTGGCCTGGCACCGGCTGGGCCAGGCCGAGGCGCTGGTGGACGTAGACCCCGCCCAAGCGCGCGCGCTGGTGGCGGCGGTCCGGGAGGAGCTCGAGCAGATTCAAGACCAGGAGGTGCGCGTCGCCAGCCACCTGCTCCACCCGCAGATCATCCGGGTCGGCCTCGGGCCCGCCGTGCGGTCGCTGGCCGGCCGCTTCCAGACCCACTTCCGGGTCGACGTCGCCATCGACCCCCACCTGGCCGCGCTGGACGACCCCGCGCACAACCGCCTCCCCGAGCCGCTGCGGCTGGCGGCCTACCGCGCGGTCGAGGAGGCGCTGGGCAACAGCGTCCGCCACGCCCGGGCCCGCGCGGTCGTGGTCTCCCTCGCGCTCGACGGGGACGGAAGCGACCGGCGGCTGGCCGTGCGGGTGCGCGACGACGGCCGGGGCTGCGCCCCGGAGCGCGTCCAGGTCGGGCTGGGGCTAAGCAGCGTGGCCGGCCGGGTCGAGCAACTGGGCGGCACGAGGCAGCTCACCAGCGCCCCCGGCCAGGGTACCACGCTGACGGTGCGGCTCCCCCTGCCGGAGGCGCCGCGGCGGCCGTGGGCGCCCACGACCGATGACCGTCCCTGTGGCACGCTCAGGGCAGGCGCTTCGAGCGGCTCAGCGCCTGCCCTGAGCGCAGCCGTGAGCGCAGCCCTGAGCAGCGCCGAAGGGATGAGCGGGCAGACGATCGCTCCTGGAGAGGCAGACGATCGCTCATGGTGAGCTTGTCGAACCACGACCGATGACCGACGACCGAGCCATGACGCGGCCGGACGGCGGCGGCCGGGGCGGCCGGAGCGGCCCGGGCGGCCCGGTCACGGTGGCGCTGGTGGAGGACGAGCCCCTCTACCGCGACCTGCTGCAGGTGGCGCTCGCCCGGCATCCCCGTCTGCGCGTGGCAGGCGCGTTCGCCGACGGCGAGGCGGCGCTGGCCGCCCTGCCGGCGCTGCGGCCGCGGGTGGCGCTGCTCGACATCGCGCTGCCCGGCCCCTACCACGGCGTCGAGCTGGGACTGCGCCTGCGCGCCGCGCTGCCTGAGCTCGGCATCGTCTTGCTGTCCAACCACGCCGACCCGCAGTACCTGGCGGCGGTGCCGCCGGCCGCCGCGGCCGGCTGGTCCTATCTGCTCAAGCGCTCCGTCGCCGACGTGGAGACGCTGGTGCGGGCGATCGCGGGCGCCGCGGCCGGGGCGGTCGTGGTCGATCCCGCCATCGTGGACGCGTTGCGTCCCCGCCCGGGCAGTCCGCTGGCCGCGCTGCGCGCCCGGCAGCGGCAGATCCTGGCGCTGGTGGCCCAGGGGTACACCAACGCCGCCATCGCCGAGCGGCTGGCGCTGGCGGAGAAGACCGTGGAGAACCAGCTCAACCTGCTCTACCGGGAGCTGGGGGTGAGCCAGGCGCCGGCGGCGCATCCTCGCGTCACAGCCACGCTGCTCTACCTGAGCGAGAGCTACCTCTAACGCGCTCGCCGGTGGGGCGGTGTGGGGCTGTCCCAGCTGCCCCGGTTGTTCCGACAGGGCGCCGCCCGCCTCCCGCCCGCCTGCGCCCGCTGCCGGTGCGCCCGCGCGCCGCGTCTGGGGCGCAGGCGGACGCGCCTGCGGTCCCAGCAACTCAACCAAAGCCCAGATGGAATCCGCAGGTCGCCTCACTTGGCACTTAGCACTGGGCACTGGGCACTTGGCACGTGGTTTAGGGTGCTAGCACCCTCACCCGCCGCCGTGAGGGCCTGGTACGGTCGTGCGGGGCGACCGGGACCGCACCGGTGGTGCCGCGGTGGTGCCGCGCGCGATGCAGGGGCATGGAGTATGGAGACGGCCGGGGGGAGCAACATGGAGCGCAGGGAGTCGCGCCGGCTGGTGGCGCAATACCAGAGCGCGCTGCAGTATCGCCGTGGCGGTGCAAAGCGCCGGGGACTCTTAAGGGACGACGAGGGAAACGCAGTGGTGGCGAGCATTCGCGCAGTAGTGGTGGCGAGCATTCGCGGCGCAGGGTGGGCGGTGGTGGTGGGGCTGCTGGCGCCCGCCCTGCTGAGTTTCGCCGGCGTGCCCCGCGCCGGGGCGGCGACCTGCGGCACGGCGGGAATCGACTCGACCAGCTTCGCCACCAAGGTGGACTTCACCGCCGGCATCGTGCGCAGCGTGGCCATCGCCGACCTGGACGGCGACGGCAAGCTCGACCTCGCCGTCGCCAACGGCACCAACAACACCGTCTCGGTGTTGCGCAACACCAGCAGCAGCGGCAGTATCACCAGCGGCAGCTTCGCCGCCGCGGTGGCCTTCACCACCGGCACCGGCCCGTACAGCGTGGCCATCGGCGACCTGGACGGGGACGGCAAGCCCGACCTGGTAGTCGCCAACACCGACAGCACCACCGTCTCGGTGTTCCGCAACACCAGCAGCAGCGGGAGCCTCACCAGCAGCAGCTTCGCCGCCAAGGTGGACTTCACCGCCGGCAGCAGCCCGCAGAGCGTGGCCATCGGCGACCTGGACGGGGACGGCAAACCCGACCTGGCCGTCGGCTGGGACAGCGGCGAAGACGCCGGCGTCTCGGTGTTGCGCTACACCTGTACGGCCGCCGCGCCCACGGCCACGGCGACCAGTACGGCCACGGCGACCAGCACGCCCACCGCGACGGCGACGAGCACGCCCACCAGCACGCCCACGCCGACCGAGACGCCGACCAGCACGCCCACGCCGACCAGCACCGCCACGGCGGTCGCCGGCGTCTCGGCACCGGAACCGGAATCACCCGCGCCGCCGGCCACGACCACGCCGCTGCCCGCCACGGCGACTAGCGTCCCAACCGGCACGGCCACGCCGCTGCCGCCCACGGCGACTAGCGTCCCTACCGACCTGGCCACGCCGCTGCCCCCCGGAGTGAAGGAAGGCGTCTTCGCCTTGGTGGAGGCCAGCGTCCCCACCGGCACGGCCACGCCGCTGCCCCCCGGCGCGACGCCGCTGTCGCCTGCGGCGGCCACGGCCGCGTCGCCCGTGCCCACGGCGCTTTCGTTCCAGGAGGCGCTGGCCACGGCCGGGCCTCTGCGGGTGGGCCTCCAGGTGGAGGAGACGGCGCCGATGGTGGTGGGCGTCACCGGCGATGCGTCCCAGGTGGCGGTCTCGGCCGCCATCGCCAGCGACGGCCCCCCGGTGACGGTGTTCGTGCCATTCGAGGTGGTGGCAGCGGTACAGGACGATCTGATCCTGATCGTCCGCGTGCGGCCCACGCCCCCCGCGGTGGCCAACCTGGTGGTCAGTGGCAGTCTGGGAGGTGGCATCGCCGACCGCCTGGCGCCACCGATTGACGTGGAAATCCGGGTCCAGATTGTCTCGTCCGGGCTCGAAATCCCGGTGCCCGACGCGCTGCGGCCGCAGGAGGTGTTCGTGGCCTTGCCGGTGCTGGATGTGGAGGCGCTGTTGCCCCCCGCCGGTGGCTTCGTGGAGGCGCCGCGGTCGGCGTCGGCGCTGGCGCGGGGCGAACTGGCCACGGCCGGCCCGCCGCAGAACGAGTTCACCTGGCTGATGGAGGTCCTGGAAGACGGGCAGTTCCTGGGGTACTACCGGCTAGACGGGGTGTTCGACCCGGCGACCAACCGAGTGGTGTACCGCGTGCCGGTGTCGCTGCTGGAGGGGACGCTGTTCCTGCCGGTGGTGCTGCGGCCTGCCTATCTCGCCAACCACCTGATCGACGAGGTGCACATCTGGTCGTCCCCGTTCAAGGACGCGGTGGACTTCGGGCGGGCGACGGACCGGCAGTGGACGGTATTCCCCGTGCTGGCGCCGCAGGTGGGGCAGCGAATCCTCGTCCAGAACCCCAACACGGGCGGCGTCGGCTGGATCGACGTGTACGGCACCGGACCGAGCGGGCCGGCGGCGTAAGGCGGCCCGCGATCCACGGCCAGGGGTGTAGCCAGAACTGCCGGATGCGCAGCGTAATGCGCCCTTCGACAAGCTCAGGGTGAGCGGCCGAAGCAGCCGGCACAACTGGTTGCACCCCACGGCCAGGGCCCAGGTTCTTCGGCCTGGGCGAAGGAACCTCCTGGTGTCTTTGGTGAGCGTCGTCCGGGCATGCCTGGTGCCCTGAACCGCGGCATCACGCCCGCGCGTCCCCCCACGGCGCTAAGCGGTAAGCATCTGTGCAACATCGAACCCGAGCGCGCCTGCCTTCTTGACGGCTTCGTCGACGCCATTGCGCCCCCAGAGAGCGTAGACGGGCAGATCGACCGGCTTGAGAACGCGACTTACCTTCCGGCGGAGCGCCTCCAGATCCCGGATGTCGAGTGGTCGCGGTTGCCAACGCGCTTCTCCCA
>JACQGX010000393.1 GCA_016199265.1 Chloroflexota bacterium
GCTGCTGACGAGCAACGTCCGGGCGCGGACACCGGGGCCCTTGAGAACTGTCGTGCTACTCGTGAGCGCCATGGCCATTTAGCCGCCGAGACGAAGTGCAAAGTGCAAAGTGCAAAGTGCAAAGTGATGATGCCTAAGGGTGCCACCGTGGCTTCGGTTTAGGCCCAAAGTGGACCTCCAGGCTCTCCAGATGCTTCGTGCGTTGACCATCGGACGTTCGACCTTGCATTTTGCATCTTGCATTTCGCACTTCTGCTAGACGTACTCGTCCTTGCCGCCGCGCGAAATCGTGATTTCGTCCGCCTGCTCGAGGCGCCGGATGACGGCGAGGACCTTCTGCTGCGCTTCTTCGACGGTGGCGAGGCGCGTCGGCGGCATGATGTCGATCTGCTCTTGAAGATCGGCCGCGGCACGCTTGGACATGGCCTCCATGAACCTCTTCCGTAACTCGTCGGAGGCCCCCTTGAGCGCGACGGCGAGGTCCTTCATGTCGATCTCGCGGTTGATGCGCACGATGTCGCGTGGCTGGAGGCGGTTGATGTCCTCGAAGACGAACATGTTCTTCTTGATCTCGTCGGCGAGCTCGGGGCTCGACTCATCGAGCAGGTCCATGATGTCCTTCTGCGCCGTCTGGTCGGCCTCGACGAGCATCTTGACGACGTGCTTGACACCGCCGACCGAGGCAAACCCCTGCGACGACACCGCCGAGACCTTCTTCTTGAGCAGACGCTCGAGGTCTTTGACGACGTCGGGCGCGACGCCGGTGCCTTCCATCTGCGCGATGCGCATCGCGACGTCGGCCTGCACCTCGGTGCCGAGGGAGGTGAGCACCCGCGCCGCCTGGTCGGGCTCCAGATAGCACAGGACCAACGCGATCGTCTGCGGGTGCTCGTGCTGAATGAAGCTCACCAACTGCACCGCGTCGACTTCACGCAGGAAGTCGAACGGACCGGCCTTGATCCGCGCCGACAGCCGGGCAATCAGCTCCGCAGCGCGCTGGGGGCCAAGCGTGCGCGTAAGCAGCTCCTGCGCGAACTCGAGCCCACCGGAGGACATGTAGTCGGCGGCGATGAGGGCGTTGTAGATCTCCTCCATCACCGCTTCGGTGAGCTTGGCGGGAACGTGGCGCATGCGGAAGATCTCGAGCGTAATCCGCTCGACATCATCCGGTCTGAGCTGCTTCATGATCAGCGTCGAGGCTTCGGGGCCGACGCCGATGAGAAACGCCGCCACCTTCTGCATGCCGGTAACGCCGGCAAGCACCGCCTCGCCGTCCTCCGCCGGGGGAGCGGCGGCCGCGGCCAACGCCGTGCCCTTCGCGCCATTTGCGCCAACCGTCCCGGGACTGCCGTTCGTCTCTCTCGCCGCGCCGCCGCGGCCCACACCGTTGGCCGCCGGCCAGCCGGGCGGCGGCTGAGGCGCGCCGGGGACCGCCGCAAGTGCGGTGTTCGGCGCTGTTGCGCTGGTGCTGGTCGCCTTTGCCGGCGTCGCGATTGCCATTTCCTGCCCCGATTACGTGCAAAGTGCAAAGTGCAAAGTGAGGATTCCTGCGAATTCCACCTTGGCTCTGGTTTAGTTCCTGGTTCCTGGTTCCTAGCGAATGGGCATCAGGCGCGGCCGCTTGTGGCCGTTGCGTAGCCTTGATCGAGCCAACTGGCCAGCACCTCGGCCAATACGTCCGGCTTCTCCATCGCCAATTGGACGACGCTCTCGCGCATCTGCTGGCGGCGGGCCAGCTCGGCCTCCTGACGCTCGCGCTCGATTCGCTCCTGCTCGATTCGTTCCTGTTCTTGCTGCTCCCGCTCGGCTTGCTCGACCTCACGCCGCGCGGCCGTATCACGGCCTCCGTACTGTGCGCGGAACTCGGCCTCCAGCTCACGGCGAATCTGCGCCGCCAGCGCCTCACGGTCGACCAGCGTGGATGGCGGGGCAAGTGCGTGCATCGCCTCCGCCAACTGCGCCTGTACGAGACTATCCGGCAGCAGGGCGGCCGTCCCGCCAGGAAGCGCCACTGGCTCGGCACCGGGCAGCGCCGGCTGCTCCTTGGGCTTGACCGTCCCGACGAGGTAGCGGAACAGGAAAAAGATGCCGCCGAACGCCAGTGCGACGCCGAGAATCTTTGCTCCGAGCTGATACCACTCCATAAGCCGCTGCTCATCCTGCTGCTTCTTCAACTGTGCGGCCAGGCTGTTGTCAAACGGCAGGCTGACCACCGAGACCTGATCGCCGCGCTGCGGCTGAATGCCGGCCGCCGCGGTGACCACTTGCGTGATTTGATCGACCTGCGCCTGGACGGTTTGGTCGATCATGACGGCGATGCCGAGGTTCCTGACGTCGCCCGGCGCGCGCACGATCTGGCGCTTGTCACTCGACACCTCGTAGTTGGTCGTGACATCCGAGCGCTGGTAATTCGAATTCTGGCCGGCCTGGGAAGCCTGGTAGCTGGGAATGTTGGCCTGCGTGCCCGGGACGCCGACCGGCGGGGCGATATCGACCCCCTGCCCGGTGAAGTTCTCGCGCAGGTCCTTCTGGCTGCGCGTCTGGGGCTGCGTGTTGCCCGGCGAGTACGTCTCGGTCCGCTGTTCGACCTCATCCCAATCGAGCGCGATGCTGGCACGTACCACGGCGTGGTTGGGGCCAAGCACCTGATCGAGCAGGCCCTGGATCTTCTTCTCCATCTCGGTCTCGCGCTGGCGCTGCATCTCGCTCCGCGTCAACGCCTGCTTGTCGCGCGCTTGCTCCGGCGAATCGAGCCTGCCGAGCGTGTTGCCGTTGAAATCGACGACGGCGACGTTCTCCGGCTTGAGCCCCTCGACGCTCTTCGAGACGAGGAACTTGATGCTGGAGACCTGGTCGTCGGCGAGCCTCGCACCGGCGCGCTGCTTGATCATCACCGAGGCGCTCGGCTCCTTCTGCTGCGAGGTGAAGAGCCGCTCCTGCGGGAGCACGAGATGAACGCGAGCGTCTTCGACGGCGGACAGCCGCCGGATGGTGCGGGTCAGCTCACCTTCGAGGCCACGTTGGTAGTTGAGCTTCTGCGCAAAGTCGGTGATGCCGAGACTGGTGCGGTCGAACACTTCCATGCCGACCATGCCAACGCCGGTGCCGGAGGGAAGCCCCTGGCCGGCGAGCTGGAGACGCAGGTCGGCCGCCGCATCCTGGGGCACGCGGATCGTGCTGCCCCCGTCGGCGATCGCGTACGAGACTTTGAGGTCCTTGAGCTTGGCGACGATCGCCGAGGCGTCTTGCTCGGAAAGGTTGGTGTAGAGCGGCACCGCTTGTGGCCGCTGCACGTAGAGCACCGCGCCGGCGACGGCGATGACGAGCGCCGCGGCCATGCCCCCGAGAATCATCTGGCGCGTGCGCCCAAGGGTCTGCCAGACGCGCGGCAGGTCTCGTATGGTCTGCGCGAACGCTTCGTTGTTCACCGACGCCTCCGTCTAAACCAAATGCAACGTGAAAAATGCAACATGCAAAGTGAGGCGGCCTGCGGGTTCCACTGTGGCGTTGGTGTACGAGACATTCGGCACCTAGCTCGCTAAGTTACGGCCATAACCTTACCTACTTGGTTACAAAAGTGCATGTAGTTGTAACCCACGTGCTATCCGTCATCTGGCCTACCTGGTTCAGACGTTCATGCGCATGATCTCCTGATACGCCTCCAGGAGCTTGTTCCGCACCTGCAGCGCCAGGCTGAAGGAGAGATTTGCCTTCTCCATCCCAACCATGACTTGGTGGAGGTCGACCGGCTCGCCGGCCGCGAGCCGCGACGCGTCGAGATCGGCGGCCTGGTAGAGCTGATTGACGTCCTGCATCGCCTGCGCCAGCACCGCGCCGAACGACTCCATCACCCCCTTGGCCGCCGATCCGCTCGCGACCGCCTCGCCGGCAGGTACGAGGGTCTCAGCACCGGCGGCCGGAGCGGCCAGAGCAGCACCATGCGGCGCGCTCATACGGAGGTCGGTCGTCGGATCGCCGGCGGTAATCCGCGCGAATGCTTTGGGCGGCTCGCCTGCCAAGCCGCTCAGGCCCGGGGCACCGGCACCGGCCGGCGGGACGATGCGTGGGAGGATGATGTCCATAGTGGTGGTTCCCCTCACCCTAGCCCTCTCCCACAAGGGGAGAGGGAACGAGGGAGCGTCTCTTTACGGTTTTGGCGACTGACTGCAGTGGTGGTTCCCCTCACCCCCTGCCCCTCTCCCACATGGGGAGAGGGGAGTCGGGGTATTAGCGGCCGATTTCCAGCGCTTTGAGGGCCATGGCCTTGGCGGCGTTGAGCGTGGTGACGTTGGCCTCGTAGGCGCGCGTCGCCGAGAGCATGTCGGCCATCTCGGTGACGGGATCGATATCCGGATAGGCGACGAAGCCCTCGGCGTTCGCATCGGGATGATCGGGCTCGAACACCAGCTTGGGAGGCCGCCCATCCGGCGCCAGGTTCTGTACCTGCACGCCGTCCCCGGGCCGCTGCACGCCCAGGAGTCCCGGCAGATTGGCCATGCTGTGGGCGATCAGCACCGTGCGGAACGGGAGGCGCTCCTGCCTGGCGGCGAAGATGACCTGCTGCCGCCGGTAGGGACCGCCTTCCGCCGTCCGCGTGGTGTTCATGTTCGCCACGTTATTGGCGATCACGTCGCTGCGCAGCCGTTGCGCGGTGAGCGCCGAGCCGGCGATGCGCAGGGCAGAGAGGAAAGCCATGGAACCCCCTGGGAAGTGCAAAATGCAAAATGGCTGTGGGCCGATGGGCTTTGGGCCAGGAAGCGGCTGCCGGATTCGTTTGATGAGGCCGGTCGTCGGCTGTAAGGATAGGAGCGGGCGGCGCGTGATTCCCGAGGGGTTGCCAAAAGTGCTCGGTCAGGTGACGGATTGAAGCGGAAAAGAAACGTTTGGTGATCAGGTGGTGTAGCTCGTCGGCGATCACCGCCCGGCGGTCTCATCGGCCGGCGGCAGCAGGTCCTCGACGGCCAGTTCGACGTCCGGGAACGCCGCCGGCCGCACCCACTCGCCACGCCGGTACCGCCGCACCAGGGCGTAGCCATCGTCGCGTGGCTCCCGGTGGACGTCCAGCGCATCCCCTTGGAGGTCGAGGAGCCAGGCTTCACGGATGCCTGCCACGCCGTAGCGCGGGAGCTTCGTCTTGCGGTCGTAGTCCAGCGTCGTGTCGGCGACTTCGATCACGAGCAGGATGTCGGCCGGCCCAGGCTTCCCACGTGCATAGTCGTCAGCGCGCGGCCGGAGCAGAGCGACGTCCGGCTCGGGCTCGTTGTAGGGATCGAGGTTGATGGGGTTCTGGATACTGACCAGCGCCCGGTCCCCTACGGCCCGTGACAACGTCCGGTTGCACCGGTTGACCGAGGCGATGTGGGGGTCGCCAATCGGGCTCATCCGCACGATCTCCCCGTCGATGAGCTCGACGCGGTCATCTTCGGTGAGGATGCCGGCCTCCGCCATGCGGTGGTACTCGTCGACTGTGAACCGCCAACGTTCTGGAACAGCGACCATCGCACGTCACGCTCCTTCTTCCCCCAAGGATACGATCTTCCCCCAAGGATACGATGCCCGGCTCGGCAGCCGCCCAGTCGACCAGCTTGGGGGTGCCCGTCAAGGTTTCGCGCGGCGACGAGGACGTGTAGGGGCGGCGGGTAGCCCGATGTGGGGGACAGGGTCGGACCGGGCAAGCCCGCCGGGGGCTAAAGCCGCCCGGCTACGTCAACAAAGCCAGCTCAAGCAGGCTGCATCTCGGACGCCGTCGGGTGCAGGCAACAATTCCGGGGACCGCCACTGGTGGTAGGGGCGTAGCGCCATACGCCCGACCGCCGCCCCTGGGCGTATCTCTATACGCCCCTACAAGGCCTGCTGACATCCGGAACTCTTGCCTGCACCCGCTCGACGTGTTCGGCCAGGCGCTCAGGATGACAGAAGTCTCGTTGTCGTACTACGACCTGACAGCAACTTGATCACCACTTGACAACGACTTGATCACCACCTGACGACTGCTCGATCACCCTTCGGCGGAAAGCTGGAGCTGGCCTGGGGAGGCTTCGACGACGCGGAGGTGGATGCCCGGCAGATTGGCAACCTGCGCGGCGAGATCGGCCGACGCCGCGTGCTGCACCTCGAGACCGAGGATGCCGCGCTCGTAGCCGACGGCTTTGGCTTCGGTGACGCCGGCCACCTGCTGGAAGGCACGCTGCAGCGCGAGCGCCCGCGAGAAGCCGGGCACGCCGGAGATGACGATCGAGGTACGCACGATGCCGTCGGGCGCCGCCCCGGCCTCGTCCTCGGCGCGGGGCGTTTCCGTCACGCGCGCAGCGGAGGCTGCCGGGGGCGTTTCGGCCCTGTCGACCGGCGCCGGTGGCGGGACAGGTCCGCGCGCCGGCGCGGATGCGGCGGCGGCTCTCTCTGGCGCTGCTGCTGCCGGCACCGGCCACGGAGCCGCTGCTTCGGGGGGGGTCGGCGCCGGCGGACGTCCCTCCGCCGGAGCGAGTGCCTGGGCCGGTGCCGGTGCGGCCGGGCGTCCCTCCGGCGGCGCTGCCTGGGCCGGCGCAGACGCAGTCGGTGGTGCAACCGGCGGCGCGCTGGGCTCTCGGCTCGGCTCGGCCACCGCGCGAGCGTGCGGCGGGGCAACCGGCGCAGCGGCGCGGGCGGCCGCGACCGGCGGCCGCTCGGCGGCTTCGACGGCGGCCGGCACGGGTTCCTCGACGCGCGGCGGCGCTGGGGTTTCGGTGGGAGGAACGGCCGGCCGTTCGAGCGCAGCGGCCGGCGGCGCCGGCTCGGCGGTTGCTTCCGGCTCCGGTTCCGGTTCGGCTACCGGCTCAGGGGCACGCACTTCTGGCTCTTGCCGGCGTTCGACGGCCGGACGCGCCCCGGGTTCGCCCTCAGCTTCGGCAGCCTGCGCCGCCGTAGGAGCCGGCGCCCCCTCTCCCCCTGACCCCCTCTCCCACAAGGGGCGAGGGGGAACGGCGGTCCGGCGAGCGTCGGGTTCCCCTCTCCCCCTGACCCCCTCTCCCACAAGGGGGCGAGGGGGAACGGCGGTCGGGGCGGCGGCGAAGGCGGCAGCATTCGCCTCAGGCGGACGGCCGGCTCCGCTTTCTCCCGTGGTGGGAGAAAGGGGTCGGGGGATAGAGGGGGCGCCGCTGGACGCACGATCTTCGCGGGCGCCCGCCATCGACGACGGTGCTGCAGCGGCCGCCGAAGGTATTGGCGCAGCGGCGACCGGAGCGGCCGCGGCCGTGGGGGGAGTAGCCGTCTCGAGCGACGCCGGAGCTGAAGAGGGCGCACGGCTCGCCGGTATGGCACCCACAGCCGGCGGACCCGCCTGAGCGGCGCCGGCTGTAAAGGCTGCGGGCGCGGCCGGCGCCGGCGATACCGGAGTGACCGGCGCAGATGGGGCTGGTGGCGCGGCCGCAACAGAGGCCGCCTCAGGCGCAGCCGGCGCGCCGATTCCGGCGGCGGCCGCCAGCCGGCGGGCCTCTTGGGAACGTGCCGTCGGGCCGGCGAGGCTGCCGCGCAGCGTCTGCAACTGGCTGTTGAGGAAGCTGTCGATCAGCTCCTGGATTTGGGCGACCTGCTCCTCGAGGCTGCGCACCTCGGCCGCAACCTGGGCGCGCCGGGCCTCGGCTTCGCGCACCATCTGCTCGGTGTGCGCCCGCGTCTGCGCGCGCAGCTCGGCCACTTCGGCTTCTACGGTCGCGCGCAGCGCTCGGACGTACTCTTCGGCCTCAGCGCGCTGACGCTGCACCTCCGCGGCGGCTTCGGCGCGCTGACGCCGCAGCTCGTCGTCCGATTCCGTGCGGAGGCGGCGAATCTCGGCATCGACTTCGGCCCGTTGCTCTTGGAGAGACTCGTCGTGCTCGCGCCGCATCTGCTGTAAATCCGCTTCGGCTTCGGCCCGCATCCGCGCCAGCTCGGCCTCGACCTGCTCCCGCTCGTGCGCCAGCTCACCGGCCTGCTCTTGCCGCCGGCGCTGGAGTTGAACAATCTCCTCGGCGATCCGGTCATGCTCTTGGTGGAGGCGGCGCAGGAAGTTGTCGGTGTCGCGCTCGACGTCGGTCCGGATCTCGGCGGCGGTGCGCAGCGCGTGGGCAATCTCCTCGCTGAAGGCGCGTTGCATGCGGTCATACAGCTCGAGGCGACGCTGCGCCCACTCGTTGCTGATGACGAGCTCGTCGTTACCCAGATCGATCGCCGCTGCGGGCTCGTGGTTGGTGGTGCCGGTCTCGATGTCTGTCTGTGTCATCGCTTTTCGTCCTCCCTAGGTCAGGGGAGATTGAAGGAACCGCAAATGAACGCCAATGGGATCTACTGCATGCCTCTATGTAACTTGTTGCTCACGGTTCAGAAGTACCGCCGATCGGCGCCGATTTACTTTGCACCCCTTCGGCAGGCTCAGGGCTGCGCTCAGGGCATGCTTTGCATTTTGCATTCGCTTTAGCCTCGGCGGTCGACGAGCTCGGGGCGGCCAGGGGCGCTGGGGCCATAGCTGCCGAGTGCGGCGCGCGAGCGGCGCACCTGAGCCAACTGAACGGGCACCTCGTGCGAGCGCGCCGAGAGCAATGCACGGAGCCGCCGATCCGCGGCCTGAATGTCTTGAAGCTGGCCGGTGATTCGCTCGTGCAGCGCAGGCGGCAAACGGCGGGCTTCCTGCCCCAGCGAGGCGATGGCCTGGTCGGCGGCGTGGAGGTGCGTTGCGCGCTCGGCAATCAGTTGGTCGAGCATCTCGGTACGATCGATCTCGACGGCGGCGACGAGTGACGCGGTCAGCTCGCCAACGGCACGATATGCCTCCAGGAGCTGCCCCCCAAGCGCGGCACCGCCGGCCAACGGCCGAGTGCTGAGTGCTGAGTGCTGAGTGCTGAGTGCTGAGTGCTGAGTCACAATTCCCTGCCTCTACCCAGGGCAACGGAGGAAGGCGGCACAGGTACCGTCCCGTTCGCATGCGCTGGTCAAGAGGATTATTACCAATTGTGCAGGGAGTCACCATCTGGATGGCCCGGAAGTGCAAAGCCTGCCCTGAGCGCAGTCGAAGGGTGCAAGGTGAGCAGGCGTGCGAGGTTCACCGTGGCGTTGGTTTGGGAGGACCGTGCGGGTGTGACATGTCGTGGTCTTGCACGACAACAGTCGTAGCCCCTCTATCCCCACGGCCCCTTTCTCCCACCAGGGGAGAAAGGGGAGTAGGCTGCCTCCCTCACCCCTGACCCCCTTTCCCCTGGTGGGCAAAGGGGCGGACAGTTTTCTGTCGCTCCAGAGTGGGAAGCGCTTCCGTCAAGTGCGTCATCCAATCTGGGCGGACAGTTTTCTGTCTCCCCATATGCCC
>JACQGX010000402.1 GCA_016199265.1 Chloroflexota bacterium
CCCCTACACGTCCTCCCCGCCTCCGGAAGTTTTGCCTGCACCCCCCCCGCTCCCGGACCGGCAGGAGCTGGCCGACGCGTGCCTCGAGACGGCGGCGCGAGAACGGGTCCAGCCCGCCGCGATGGAAAAGGACTTCTACCTGACCCGCCTCCTCTGGGCCCTCGCGGGAGCGCGCGGCGAGCGACTGGTACTGAAGGGCGGTACGTGCTTGAGTAAGGTGGATCTCGGCTACCATCGCATGAGCGAGGACATCGACCTCGTCATCCCGTGGGACGGTGCACGGACGCATCGGGGCGTCAACGCGGGGCAGGTCGGTCCCGTCCGCGCCGTGCTGCGGCGGATCGCGCCGATTGTGGGTCTGACGCTCCCGTATCCCGACGGCGACGCGTCCGAGAGCGGCGCGCACGTCATCTGGGAGCTTCCCTACGAGTCGGCGTTCGGTCCACAAGCGATCACGGTAGAAGTGGCCATGCGTCCGGTACTGCGCCCGCCGCGGCAGGTGCGGCTCCGGCAACTGCTCCCACCGGACCTGGTACCAGATTACGACGACGCGTTGTGCTGGGCGCTGGACTACAACGAGGCGCGCGCAGAGAAAGTACGCGCCGCCTTCACGCGCGAGGAGGTCCGCGACTTCTACGACCTTGGGCTCTTGGCCGCGGCCGGCGTCGACATGGAGTCGGATCGCTTCATCGCCCTGGTCGACGACAAGCTCACCGAAGTCAAGCAGGTGCCGGTTCGGGACCAACCGGCGGCGTTCGGACTGACGCCCGCGAGACGCGCGGCCGTGCAGGCATCGACGAAGGGCTTGGCGGCCGTGGTCCGCCTGGATGAGCCGCCCTTCGATCTTGACGCGGTGCTCGCACACTACGACCGCCTCTGGCACAAGGCGTGAGTGATCCCGGTGCTGCGGACCAGCGGCGGCCCGGTCGCGCCGCTGGGACGACCGCGCCCACGCCAGCCGGTGCGCCTTGGGCGCCCGCTTGCGCCTGACCGGGCGCTGCAGTCCGTGAAAGGAGCAGCTCCGGCTCTAGCAGCACGTTGGCACGTACACCCTGGCGCAGAAACTGGTAGTATGCTTTGTCGGGTTGCTACCCGGCGCCAGGACAGTCTCCCACACGGGCACGATGCTGCGGGTCAATCCGGCGTTGCCGGCCGCCTGTGGGGTGCCGGGCGGCGCCGCCCGGTCGACGTTCGCCGACCCTCTCGACGCCGCGACCCCACCCACCGGCGCTGCGCATCTACCTGAGTCGCGGCGGCCGGCTCGAAGAGTACATGATCGATCAGGGCATGGGCGTCCACGACGCGCGCGCTCACCATCGACGGCCGCCCCGCCATCGCCGGCAAGCCTTTCCGCAGCCTCAACGGCCTCGTGCCCCACACCCCCGCCGCCGACAGCGTCTACCTTTGGCTGCCGGAGTAGCCGTGGCTCCGCTGCAGGTGCCAGACGAAGGACGAACGACGAAGGAGGTGGTGGTGCGTCGACGATCTCTTCGTCCTTCGTCCTTCGTCTCGTTCCTCAGAACGGCTCTTTGAGCAGCGGCGCGATCTGCTGGCAGGCAGAATCCATCGCCTGCTGCGGGGTCTTCTGGCCGGCATGCGCCGCCTTCTCCTCGGCGGCGTAGATGCTCGTGACGTCGATGAACCGCGGCGTGACCGGAAAGACCTCGGTACGGTTGAGGCCGGTGAAGTACATCTCGCCGTTCTCCCATGGATGGAGCACCTGCTTGAGAATGCTCTGGTTGCGGGCGACAGAGCGGCGAGCCGTGTAGCTCCGGTTTGACTTGAGCACAATCAGCTGACCCTCTTCCGAGCTCCACAGCTTGGCGTAGGCCCAGGCCGCTTCCTGGACCTTACTGCTCTTGAGAATGCTGGCGGCGAGATCGTCGCCACGCGTGCTGTCCTTCTTCGGCCCCTTCGGCGCCACTACCATACCCGCGTCGAGCGAACCCGATTGGAGCGCCGGCACGATGCTCGGCAAGATGTAGCGCCCGGCCTGCTCCATGGCGACCTTGAGGCTCGTACGGAAGTCGGCCTTGTCCGGATTCTCGACCGTCGGCGTGACCTGGTGTTTGAGCACCAGGTCGGTGATGAACTGCACGCCGCCAACCGACTCCTTCGAGTTGAGCAAGCACTGCGTGCGATCGTCTGAGAACGGCTTCCCGCCATTTTGCCACATGTACTGCACGCTAAGCACCAGCCCGCTGGGGCGATTGAAGCCGTAGCGCTTCTCGCTGGTGGCCGAGTCGACGCGCGTGAGCTTCTTCGCCGCGTCGAGGAGCGAATCCCAGTTCCACTTCCCCTGCTTCTCCAGCTCGTCGGGAAACGGCACCCCCGCCTGGCGGAAGTGATTCTTATTGAAGTACACCGCGTTGGAAGATGCCGAGGTCGGTAGGCCGTAGAAGGCTCCCTTGTAGCTGTAGGCATTGACGGCGCTGGGCCAGAAGTCGTCCTGTGTGATCTTGTCGCGTTTCATCAGCGGTAAGAGGTCGACCAGCGTTCCCTCGCGCCGGATGAGCGTCTGCGACCAGCGCACACGGTTCCAGTAGACGTCGGGCGGTGTGCCGGCCGCCATGAGCGCCAGCGCCTTTTCGATCTCGTTCTCTCCGTGAATCAGGTCAAGCTTGTAGTTGGGGTACTTCCGCTCGAACGCCTCTTTGAGGTCGACGTAGAGCTGCCCGGTAGCCTGATCGCCGCTGAAATAAAACTGCACCGTCGCCGGCGCCGCTTCCGGCCGCGAGTCCGCCTGCCCCTCGCCCGGCTGGCTACACGCCCCCAACACTCCCGCCAAGAGTGCCGTCGCGGCCCCTCCCGTGGCCGCCCGTGCCGATGCTTGCATCCACCACCGACGCGTGTACCGTATCATCCCTTTAGTTCCTTTCTGTGCTGCTGAGCGCGCTGGGTGTCCCAATGAGTGCACCTGCCGACGTGTCCCTGCTTGACTTGCCGGCCTGGTGATCCTCCTGACTACGCTTTGTTTCCCATTCTCGCCTCTGTGACTGCGGAAGTCAAGAGGGATTTCCGCAGTTGGGGCCGATATTTCGTCAAGCGGTACCATAGTCCAGCCGCGACTAGCAGTACCGGCATTGGCGGGCATACGCGGCAGACGTCCAGGATGAAAGGAGCAACCGATGAGAATCGCGGATCTCGAGTGGATGCAGGTAGGGCGTTGGTGGTACCTGCTGGTACACACCGAAGAAGGGATCACCGGTCTGGGCGAGGCCGGCATCCACGGCTACCCGGAAGCGGTGGGCGGCGTCATGCAGGCCTGGAAGCCATACTTGCTCGGGAAAGACCCGCTGCAGATCGAACACCACTGGCAGTTTCTCTACCGTAACTCGCACTTCCGTGGCGCGGTGATCGGCTCGGCCCTGTCCGCCCTCGACATCGCCCTCTGGGACATTGCGGGCAAGCGCTTCGACGCTCCGGCCTGGCAGCTCCTGGGCGGCAAGTGCCGCGACAAAGTGCGGCTCTACATCCACGTCGGCGGCGAGACGCCCGATGCGCTCGCGGCCGGCGCCAAGCGCGCCGCTGACAACGGCTTCACCGCCGTGCGCTTCACGCCCTTCCCGCGCAACTACACCAGCATGCGCTACGCCGAGTTGCTCGAGGCCATCCTCCAGCGCGTCGCGGCGGTGCGCGAGACCGTCGGCAACGGCGTCGACCTGTGCGTCGAGATACACCGCCGGATGGACCCGCACCACGCCTTCGGCCTCGCGCGCGAGCTGGCCAAGTTCCGGCCCTACTTCCTCGAGGATCCGCTCCTGCCCGATAGCGTGCAGAACATGGCGGCGCTCCAGCGCGAGATCGAGGTGCCCATCGCCACCGGCGAGCGGTTACATACCATTTTCGAGTTCAACGAGCTCCTCGCGGCCAGGGGCTGCCGCTTCATCCGCCCGGACGTCTGCCTCGTCGGCGGGCTGACGCACGCCAAGAAGATCGCCGCGATTGCCGAGGCCTATCACGTCGGCGTGATCCCGCACAATCCACTGAGTCCGGTGAGCACCGCGGCGTGTGTCCAGCTCGACGCCTGCATTCCCAACTTTGCCCTCCAGGAATACACCGGCGAGGATCGCCCGCCGAAGAGCGAGATCCTCAAGCAGCCACTCGAGCGCGACGGCGGCTACATCGTCATCCCGGACCGCCCCGGTATCGGCGTCGAGCTCGACCTGGACGTGGCGCGGCGCTACCCGCCGGCCGCCAAGGAGATCCGCACGCCGCTCCACGAGGACGGCTCAGTCGCCGACGCGTAGCACTTTGCACTCGTTTGAGTCGCCGAGCGTCGGCCCATAGCGTCTACTCAGCAGCCGATTCGGCGCCGGCACGCGTACCATTCGAACGGTATGAGCCGGCGCGATCGGCGACATCAGGCCAAGCCGCCTAAGAGGCTGCCATCCAAGTCGCCACTGTCCGCACGCCCTGGTAGGACGCAGCCGGCGCCGCAGGGCGATCTCCTCGATCTTGCCATGGCGCACCACCGCGCCGGTCGCCTTGTCGAGGCCGAGACTCTCTACCGGCGCGTTCTGGAAGCCCGCCCCGACGATCCCGACGCGCTGCAGCTCCTCGGCGCCCTTGCCCGCGACTCCGGTAGACCCGACCTCGCCGTCGAATTGATCGGTAGTGCCCTCGCGCGTGCGCCGGATGTGCCCTCGCTCCACGTCAACCTCGCCAATGCGCTGCGCGATCGGGGTGACCTTGACGCTGCCGTCGCCGGTTACCGCCGCGCGCTCGCCCTCGATCCGGACTCGCCCGTCGTCCACAACAACCTCGGCGCCGTGCTCCGCGCCCAGGGCAAGCTCGACGAAGCCGTCGCCTCGCTCGAACGCGCCCTCGCGCTCCTCCCCGACCATCCCGAGGCGCACAGCAACCTCGGCAACGCCCTCATGCACCAGGGCAAGCGCGATGCCGCCATGGCCAGCTTTCGCCGCGCGCTCGCCCTTAAGCCCGATCACGCCGAAGCCCACCTCGGCCTCGCGTTTCCGCTGCTGCTCGTCGGCGACTACGGGCAAGGCTGGGCCGAATACGAGTGGCGCTGGCAGTGCAGCTCGCTCCCCATCGAACGGCGGCCGTTCACTCAACCCCGCTGGAACGGCGAGCCGCTCGCCGGCCGCACGATTCTCATCCACGCCGAACAGGGGCTCGGCGACACCATCCAATTCGCCCGCTACGTCCCGCTTGTGGCCGCCCGCGGCGGCCGCGTGGTGCTCGAATGCCAGCCCGCCCTCGTCCGCCTCTTCCAGACCGTCTCCGGCGCTACCCAAGTCATCGCCAAGGGCGACCCCCTTCCACCCTTCGACCTCCACGCGCCGCTCATGAGCCTGCCGCACATCCTCGGCACCACCCTCGCCGGCATCCCCGCCGACCTCCCCTATCTCCATCCCGACGCTACCCTCCTCCCTTTCTGGTCAGCCCGCATTCGTGCCCATACAAACGCTCTGCGGCCAGACGATCCCCAGCGATCGCCCACTCGCCCCCTCGCCGTCCCGTCCTCCCGTCCTCTCGCCGCCGGCCTCGTCTGGTCGGGTAACCCCGACAACCCCAATAACCGCAACCGCTCGCTCCCCCTCGCCGTCCTCGCGCCCCTTGCCCGCGTGCCCGGCGTCACGTTCTTCTCGTTGCAGAAAGGCCCCGCGGCCGCCGAAGCCGCCACACCGCCGGACGGCATGGCCCTCGTCGATCTCGATCCGCTGCTGACCGACTTCGTCGAGACCGCTGCCGCCGTGAGGCAACTCGACCTCGTCATCACCGTCGATACGTCGGTCGCCCACCTGGCCGGCGCGCTCGGCCGCCCCGTTTGGCTCCTGCTCGCCTGCGCCGCCGACTGGCGCTGGCTCCTCGACCGCGACGACAGCCCCTGGTACCCTACCGTCCGCCTCTTTCGCCAGTCACAACCCGGCGATTGGAACGGCCTCGTCGCCCGCGTCGCCGCCGAGCTCACCACGGAGACACGAAGACACAGAGATACCAGTGAAAACTCCGTGTCTCCGTGCCTCCGTGGTGAACCCTCCCTCGCCGCCTGTCTCATCGTTCGCGATGCCGAGGACTGCCTCGCCCGCTGCCTCGAGTCGGTTGCGCCGTGGGTCGACGAGATCGTAGTCGTCGACACCGGCTCGACCGACCGGACGGTGGCCATCGCCAGGGAGCGAGGCGCCCGCGTCGGTTACTTCCCTTGGTGCGACGACTTCGCCGCGGCACGCAACACTGCCCTCGAACTCGCCACCGCCGATTGGGTGCTGAGCCTCGACGCGGACGAAGTCCTCGACCCGCAGACCGGACCCGCGTTACGGGCGGTGGTCGTAGAAGCGGCGCTGCAGCGTGACCTCTGCGCCTATGAGGTGCTGGTACGCAACTGGGAGCCCGGCCTCGAGCGGTACAACGCCGGCTACGGCGCCCGTCTCTTCCCGCGCCACCCGCGCGTGCGGTGGCTCCGCCCCATCCACGAAGTGCCGCGCCACCTCGACGGCGATACCCTCCTGCGCTTCACGCGCACCGACCACCTCGCCATCGACCACTACGGCTATGCTGATCCGGACGTCATTGTCCGAAAAGCAGAGCGAAATGCTGCCCTCCTACAGCGACTCCTGCAGCAAGAGCCGGACGAGCCGCTCAACGCCTTCTACCTCGGCCGCGAGCTGTGCATCCTCCAACGCTGGGAAGAGGCGTGGCCTTGGCTCGACCGATGCCTGCAGGTGTTCGATGCGGAGCTCACAGCGGCGGGATCTATTGCGGAGCAGGTCCACTCCGTCTCCGCCCAATGTCTCCTTCACCTCGCCCGTCCTAGGCTCGCCGCCGGCCGGCCGGATGGGGCGCGTGCCTGCGTCGAGCGCCTCGTCGGGTTGGTGGCGCAGTATCCCGCCGTGCTCCCGTACCGCCTCAGCCTTGCGGATCTGCTCCTCGAGACCGGCAACGCCACCTCCGCCGCCGAGGTCCTCGCCGCCGGCCTCCCCGACGATCCCCAGCCCGACCACGCCCCGCTCTTCGAGCGCCTCGGCGCTGCTCTCACCCGCCTCGAGCGCCACGACGACGCCCGCCAAGCCCTCCAGATCGCCAGCTCCCTCCGCGGCACTTCGGGATCTCCTCCTCTTCCATAGACGGACACGTATCCTACGGATGAATGGGAGGACAACACACGAGTGATCCAGGCGCGCAGGAAGGCATGCCGTCTTCACGTTCCTCGACTTCACCCGCGCAGTCCGTGAAGTAGGTCCCCGTGACGACTTCGCCGTATCGGAATGGATTGTTCACTCGGCCCTCTCCGCGCTATGTCGCAAAAGTGCGTGTCGCAAAAGTGCGACATGGCCAAGTATGGCGCGACCATCGGCGATAGTTCCGCCCATGTCTGCCGCCAGCAATCCCAACCCAGGGCCATCTGCCCGCTACGACCTCTTGCTCCAGGGCGGTGAGGTCTTCGACCCCGAACAGGAACGCCGCTACCTCGCCGATGTTGCCATCGCCAATGGACGCATCGCCGCCGTCGCGCGCGATATCGATCCATCATCTGCCGAGCGCGTGATTGACGTGCGGGGCAAGCTCGTTACCCCAGGCCTGATCGACCTCCACGCGCACGGCTACTGGGGCGTTACCTACGACGGGCTGCTCGTCGACGCCGTCGCCGGCCGCAGCGGCGTCACCACCTGGGTCGACGCCGGGAGCGCCGGCGCTGCGACGTTCCCTGGCTTCCGGCGCTACGTGATCGCGCCCAGCCGCACGCGCATCATTCCCTTCCTCAACCTCTGTGCCATCGGCATCATCTACCGTGGCGTCCAAGAGTTCACCGACCTGCGCTTCGCCGACGTCTCATTTGCCGTCGAAATGGTCGAAGAGCACCGCGACCTCATCGCCGGCATCAAGCTCCGCCTCGGGCGCAGCATCGTCGAGGGCAACGACGACCACCCCATCTGGCTCGCCCGGGAAGTCGCCGACCTCACCGGCCTGCCGATCATGGTCCACATCGGCGAGCCGCCGCCCACCCTGCCGCGCATCCTCGCCGCGCTCGGGCCAGGCGACGTCGTCACGCACTGCTTTCGCGGCAGCCCATGGGGTGTCGGCAGCATCCTGGTGCGGGGCGCCGTCCGTCCGGAGGTGCGTGCCGCCCGCGAGCGGGGGGTGCGCTTCGACGTGGGACACGGCGCCGGCGGCTTCAGCTTCGCCGTCGCCCGCGCGGCGCTCGACGCCGGCTTCTTGCCCGACACGATCAGCAGCGACCTCCACCAGGTCAGCATCCGCGGCGCCGCTCGCGATCTCCCCAACGTCCTCTCCAAGTTCCTCGCCCTCGGCATGCCCCTCGAGGCCGTCATCCGCCGGGCGACGCTCGCGCCCGCACAGGTGATCCAACAGACCGGTCGCGGCAAGGGTAGCCATGACACCTCAGGCGCTCCCGCCCGAGGTGGCGCGGCCGACAGAGACGGTCTTGGCACGCTCCGCGTTGGCGCGCCGGCAGACATCGCCGTCTTCGAACTCGAGCATGGGGAGTTCGAGTTCGTCGATACCCTCGGCCAGTGCTTGGCCGGCACGCAGCGCCTCGTGAACGTCCTCACCATCCGCGCCGGCCACGAGATGGACCGCACCCAGGAGGACTACGGCGGCCTGCCGATCTTTGTCCGTTCCCGGCGATAGCGCCGATCATCCCCACGCGTACTAAACTTAGACTTAGTCCAGCAAGGTATAGGGCGCTGCCTGTGCGGGCAGCGCCCCATTGCCTGCGGGCAAGTGACGCCTTCAAGCGGCACCGATCCCCGTTACCTTGCGGCCTTCCCGGTTGGCGGGGTGATGATGATGTTTCCGCTGGCAATGGCCGTCGTCGGACTATCGGTGTCGGCGGCACCCATTTGGTTGTCGTAGACAATCTGGTCGGTCGTCTTGTCCCAGATCTTGATCCTGAACCTATCGGTACCGGTCCCGTCGAGCTGCCCGTCGATCGCCGTGAGCAGGAAGCCGTAGGTCCCGGTCCTGCTGATCGTGCCCGTGCCCTTGTACTGCGCCCTCGCCCCCGAGACCACCAGCCAGTCGTAGGATGCGCTCTGGAAATCCAGGTTGCCGTCCGTGAACCGGAAGGCGGTCTGGCCCGTGGGGACGGTGGCCCCAGGCTGATACCTCGACACGAAGCCGAAGCTGGCCATCCCGGATGCCGTCGCGCAGGCAGCGGTGAGTTGGCACGCGCCGGCCGGGGAGTTGATCCGGCCGCGCCCGGTGACGGAGCCTCCGTTGGGATCGTAGACGACGATGTACTGGAGGACCGCCTGGCCGGCGCCGCCGTCCTTGTCTGTCACCGTCAAGGTGACGACGTAGACGCCGGCAGCCATGTACGAATGTCCCCCGCTTGCGCTGCCGCTGCCGTTCGCCTCGGTGATCGTGCCCGCCGAGCTGGTCCCATCACCCCAGTCCCAGACCCCGGTATGGGTGTCCAGGACGCCGGCATCGGTGAAGGTGGCGCTGGTGGAGATCGAGGTATTCACCTGTACCGGGTCGGCCGGGCCGGTAATGGCGCCGGCGATGGGCGCGACGTTGGCCACCGTGTGGGTGAGGCTGTTGGTCCCAACGCCGCCATCCTTGTCCCTAACCGCGATGGTCACGACGTAGGAGCCGTTGTCGGCGTAGGTTCGGGCGGGGCCGGTGCAGGTGGTGCCGTTTACGGTGCCTGCCAGCGGGCCGGAGCCATCGCCGTAGTCCACCGTGCAGGTGAAGGGTCCGTCGTCGGGGTTGGGATCGCTGAAGACGGCGCTGGCGGTGATCGCCTCGCCCTCCTTGGCTTGCCCGCCGCCACTGGGGACGCTCACCACCGGCGGGCGCACGGACGGCGGCACGTTGCGCACGGTCACCTCGGCGGCGTACTCGCTGTAGCCGTCGTCCTTGTCGATGATACGTGAGCGCAAGGTGCGTGCTCCTGGGCCGTCGGGAAACGCACACGTCTGCGAGGGTGCCAGGCCGCTGCCGTTCGCGTACGTCGCCAGGTCCACCGTCGCATCGCACCCGAAGGCGTAGTGGAAGCCATTGGCCATGTCGGCTGGCGACGGGTCGGATGGGTCGGTAAGCGAGAGCACAAACACGCTGCCTTCATCCACGCTGTTCACGGCGTTGAAGGTGGCCGTGGGTGCCACGTTGGTGATGGTGACCGTCGTAATGGACGTGGCGCAGGCGCCCTTGGCGTCGCAGACGCGCAGGACCGCCGTGCGCGTGTCCGGGCCGTCCGCGCCGATCCCTGCCAGAGTGGCCGTCTGCCCGGGGGTCTCGAAGCTGCCGTCGTTGTCCAGGTCCCAGGCGTAGGTGAGCGGGTCGCCGTCGGGGTCGCTCCCCGAGCCGGCGAGCGTAACAGGGCTGCCGCCCTCAGGGACGATGATTGGTCTGCCGGCATTCGCCGTCGGGCGCTGGTTGCCCACCTGCACCTGCGCCGCGTACTCGCGCGTGCCGCCATCCTTGTCGACGATCATGCCCGCGACGGTGCGCACCGTGTTCCGCTCCTCCACCGCCGTCGGGCAGCTCGCCGTGTTGGTCGTACCGAGGGGCTGGGGCAGGAATCCCCGGCCGTCGCCGCAGTTGAAGGCGTAGCTGAAGCCGGCGGCCGCGTCGGCCGGCGACGGGTCGGACGGGTTGGTAAGCGAAAGTGCGATCGGGCTGCCTGCGGCGACCTCGGTTGGGGCGGTGAAGGTCGCCTGTGGCGCCACGTTGTCGACCTCGACTGCCGCGCTGGCGGTGGCGCAGGCGCCCTTGTCGTCGCAGGCTTTCAGGCCCACCGTGTAGGTGCGGGGGCCATCCTGAGCGTCGACCGTCAAGGTCGCCGTCTGACCAATCTTTTCGTACACGCCGTCGTTGTCCAGGTCCCAGCGGAATGTCACCTGGTCGCCATCCGGATCGCTTGCCGATGCGGTCAGCGAGACGGGCGTGGTGGCGCTCCCACCCTCCGGGATGCGGCCGGCTCCGCCGATGCTCGGCGACGGTGCTCGGTTGCCGCTGGGCGGCGGTGCGGTCGGCGCGCAGGCGTTGATCGTGCCCGACCCACTGCCCAGCTTAGCGACGAAGGCCGGATACCGGCACCGCCCGCCGGCGTACACGACGCCGCTCGAATCGACGGCAACCTTCGAGCCCTCCGTGCCCCCGCCGGTATCGAGAAGCTTCGTCCACAACACACCGTCGCCGAGCGGCCCTTCGGTCCCGTTCGGCCCGTACTTGCGGACGAACGGCGTACAGACGCCGGTGGTGTCGTCTCTTGTGTAGCCGATCACGTAGGACCCGTCGGCGCCGGCGGCGACGCCAAGATACGACTTGATGCGGTTGGGGAACTCTGACCAGCGATCCCAGACGGCGCTGCCGTTCGCGGCATTGAGCCTCAGAATCCCTCCGTTATCACCCAGTGCGACCGTGCCGCCGGCGCAGGTGCTGCCAGAGTAGAAGCCAAGCTGCCTCGAGACGTACACTCCGGCGCCGCCGGCCGCGATGCCCGTTGGGAAGACGTCGGCGCCGAGCCCCGCGGTCCAGCCCACGCCTCTGCTGGGATCATAGTTGCCGTTCGGGTCGTACTTACGGACAAAGTACGCAAAACAGAAAAAGCCGCCGCAAGTGGTGCTGTAGCTGCCGGCGACGTACACGCCGGTGGCGTCGGCGGCGACGCCGGTGATGCCCGACACCCCGAAGTGGAAGCCGGCATACCGGAACTGGCGGGTCCAGAGGATCCGGCCGTCATGGTCGTACTTGCGGACGAACGCCCCGCCGGTACTGCCAAGGTCGTTGGCATCGTCGGTGGAGATGCCGGGTAGCGCGTCGGCCGTCATTCCGGCAATGTACACGCCGCCGGCGTCGGCGGCGACGCCGCTGGCCGAGTCGCCGTCGCCGGTGGAGGGGTTAATGGTGCCAAACTGAGTGTGCCAGACGACGTTGCCGCTGCCGTCGTACTTGCGGAGGAAGGCATCCGCCGTCAACCTGGTCCCGCTTGCATCGGAGATGCGCCCCGTGATTTGCCCGGCCACGTAGACGCTCCCGCCGGCCGCTGCGGTGCCGGTGGGACGGTCCAGCCCGCCCTGCCGGTTGAGGTCCGTGCCGAAGAAGTCGTCCCACGCGATGCTGCCCTGCGCGTCGTACTTCCGCACAAACGGTTCCCCCGAGAACCCTAACCCTGGATCCGTATGAAGCGTGCCGGTGGCGTACGTGCCGGTGGCGTCGGCCGCCAGGCCATGGACGCGGTCGTTGAGGTCGGCTCCCAAGTGCTGGAACCAGGCCAGATTGGGGGCCTCCTCCGCCCGCGCTGGCGCCGGCACCAGCAGGATCGCCAGCACATTCGCCACGGCCAAGACGGTGGAGACTACTGACCGGGCCGAGCGCGTGAGCCATACGAGTCTACTAACCATTGAGGGGATCATCTCTTGTTCCTTTCTGCGAATCACTGGGCTCCGGCCGCGGCGTCGGGCCTGCAGGCTCTCGAGTCGCCGGCTCTTCCTGGTTGCGCCCGTCGGGTGGTTCGTGTCCGCCCGGGGCTGCCAAAGCCTCGCCGGAAGCGCTATCCCAACGGATGCCGATCCAAGCTATGGCGTCGTCCAGCGTGGCTACCTGCGTCCACGCCCCGGACTGGACGTGCTCGATCTTGATCCGCTGGGCGCCATCCTCGAGCCGCCAGCAACGCACCAGAAACGAGCCGTATCGCCTCAGCATGAATCGACCTCCACGGGGCGCCGAGGCCCTTCGTGCGTCGATCATAGGCGGCGCCGCTTACCTGGGACCTACCGGCCGCTTACCGGAGCGCGGGGTTTCGCCTGACTCCGGTCTGACGGGCACAGCGGCGGCGTACGTATACGTACGTCTTGGCCGCACGGCTGGAGCGCCCGTCCAGTAATCGCGGTGGGGACGGCGGATGGTCCGCCACCGGTGGCGTAGGCGGCGGACGAAGCGCCGATGGGGATTCGTCCTTCGTCGTCTGCTCGGCTCAACTGGCGCGAGCGGTGGGTCCCTGCTGATGGGCGAGCCAGGCGCCGATCTCGGTACGGGAGACGAGCCCTAGCTTCCTCAAGACGCGGAGGTGCGTGTCCACCGTCCGCTCGCCGATGGCGAGCATCTCGGCGATCCGGCGGTTGCTGATGCCCTGCGCCACAAAGGATGCGATCTCCCGCTCGCGCGCGGTCAGGCGTGGCAGGTAGCCGTTGCCATCCTGGCGCCGGCGCTGTCCCGCGCCCTCACCGCTCCCTTCTTCTCCCGAGAGAGCGGAGGGAGCCGGACCGCGGTTGTCGGCGGCCAGCGGTTGCGCGACGGCCTCCTCCAGCGGGAGCGCCCGGCCGGCGGCCCAGGCGGCGGCGAACCTGCCGCCCAGGCCGGCGCGAGTGGCGGCCGCCGTGCGGTCGTAGTCCGGGCGATCGCCGGGCAGGAGCGGCATGCCGATCGTCTCGCGTAGGGCTTCGGCGGCTCCCAGCAGCCGCGCCCGCAAGATTGGCGCGGCACTCCCATTGCAGGCCAACGCTGCGCCAAGCCAGCGCCGGCCCTCGCTCAGGTGTCCGTGGACCCGCCAGAACCACCAGAGCGCTGCGCACAACCGCAACGCGAGTTCCCCCTGCTGCGCATCAATGGCCCAGTGCAGCGCCATGCGGAGGTTGTCGTGCTCCCGTTCCAGCCGCGCTAGCCACGCGGCCTGCGAGGCTCCCGTCAGCTCCGGCTCCGCCTGCTCGGCCAGCGCCAGGCACCACTCCGCGTGCCGCCGGCGCACCAGCGTAGCTTCGCCTGCCTCGTGGAGCCTCCCCCACCCGTACTGGCGGATCACCTCCAGCAGCCGGTAGCGCACCTCTCCGCTGGGCTCGTCCTCGACGACGACCAGCGACGAGTCGACGAGCCCCTCCAGCAGGTCCAGGATGGACGAATGACGGAGGACGAAGGTCGCTGTCCTCCGTCGTTCGTCGTTCGTCCCTCGTCGTCCCCACATACGGCCTCTGCCGCCTCCAGGGTCCAGCCGCCGGCGAACACCGCCAGCCGGCGGAATAGTGTCCGCTCCGGCCCGCTCAGCAGCGCGTGGCTCCAGTCCAGGGTGGCGCGAAGGGCCTGGTGACGGGGCGGCCCCGCCCAGCGTTCCGCCTTCAAGAGCCCCAGGGCGTCGTCCAGTCGAATGGCGAGCTGCTCCACCGCCAGCAGCCGGAGCCGCGCCGCCGCCAGCTCGATCGCGAGGCGCCGGCCGGTCAAGGCATACAGGCGCATGAGGCCTGCGTGCGCCGCCTCGCCCGCTACCGCCCGCTCCAATGTGCCGATCGCCCGCGCCGGGTCCCCCTGTACCTCGTGCTGTTGCGCCAATTCGAGCAGCAGCGCCAAGTAGAGTTGGTGCAGTTCGTCCCGCCTTGGGGCCGCCCAGTCCTCGTAGCGGTCCTGGGGCAGTAGCTCGCCGGCGTAGAGGTCCAGCGCGGCCTCGTAGGCTGCCGGCTCGCGGGTCTGGCGCGCGGCGGCCGCCGCCGCCTCGAACGCCTCCACGTCGATCCAGAGCGGCGCCGCCGGGGAGAGGGCGAGCACGTCGCCCTGCAGGTGGAGGTATCTGGATGGTGCCCCAGAAAGGAGGCTCGGCTCCAGCACGTGGCGAGCGGCGTGGAGCGTGCGGTGCAGGCTGTTTGTCGCGGCCCGAGGGTCGGCGTCCGGCCAGAGCCAATCCAGCACCTGTTCCCGGTGCAGCCGATGGCCGGGCGCCAGCGCCAGCAGCTTGACCAGGCTCCCGGCTTTCCGCAGCCGCCAGGCGGCCTCGGGCACTGTACGCGACCCGACCCAAACGCGGAAGCCCCCGAGTAACTGAATCCGGAGGCAGGATGACCCATCCATCGCAGCCTCACCCCAACGTACACTAGCCTACACACGCTGCACTGAGTTCATGTTGAGACGAGGTTGAAATGTTGTGGACAGTGCGCCTACTGATACGGGATCTGTCAGAGAGAAGGCGGAGGGATGTCTGCGGCCGGCCAGCGACTCACCGCCGGTGAGTCGCTGGCCGCGCCAAGCACCTCGCGCAGCTTCGTCACCACCACCTCTGCCTCCTCGTCAGATACGATCCGCACGTCGACGCGCACCGTCTGCGGATCGTCGTGGCCCATGATCGCGACCGACGGATCGCCTTCGCGCATCGCCGCGACGATCTGCGCTCCGGTCCGCCTGGTCGCCGGATCGATATGCACGAACGCCGTCGGATACGGCCGGCCGATGTGATCGGGAAAGCGGTGTTCGGCCCGCACACCCGGCAGGTCTTGGAGTGCTTGGACTACCAGGTCGATGCGGCGCCGTGCGTCGCGCAGATCGGCGTCGTGATCACGCTGCACCCAAATCTCGAGCGCGGTGAGCAGCCCGACGATCTCTTCTTTGGACACCTTCATCGGCCGGCCGATGCCCTGGACCGGCGCGCTCTGCAGCCGGGCGGCGCGGATCAGGTCGGCCCGGCCGGTCAGAATCCCCGATCCCTGTGGCCCGCGCAGCCCTTTCCCGCCGGAGAACGCCACCAGATCCGCGCCCAGGTCGATAAAGCCGTGCAGGTGTTCGGCCGGCGGCAGCGTGTTCGAGGCGTCGACCAGCACCGGCACACTGCGGGCGTGCGCCATCTCGATCACGTCCCCAAGCTGCACGCCCGCTGCGACGCCGTCGCTCACCCAGTAGACGCCCGCGGTGTTCGGGCCGAACGCCTGCTGGAGTTCCTCGCGCGTCACGCCGCCCTTCCCGCCGGCTTCGACGAAGATGCCGCCGGCGCCACGTACTGCGTGGGCGTAGCCCCAGTGTGTGTACTCGCGCCCGGCCGCGTCGCGCCCGCGCCCGAAGCGGCGAGCGATGAACTCGTTCTTCATCAGCCCGGCGGTGTGCGGCAGTGCCTCCATCTTGACCTTGTCGTCGCCGGTCATGATCGCCGCGGCGCCCACCTGCAGCCCGGCCGCACAACCCGAGACGACGTGGCTCGCCTCGGCGTGCGTGTAGCGACTGATCACCTCACTCGCCCCATCGAGCAACTGGCGCATGTCGACGCACGCCCGGCGCGCCTCGGCCATCGCCTCGATCACCTCCGGCCACATTACCGTGCCGCCATACGCCGTCCAATGACAGGTGGCGTTGATGATCGGCGTGTAGAAAGGAGGCCGGACGAAGCGCTTCCAGGATGGTTCCGCGCTCGACTGTTCGAAGCTGTACGTTGCCATGGCAGGCGCATTGTACGGCCCCACCGGCCGGCAGCGCCGGAGGGGCCACGTTGCTGGAGCGGTAGCAGAGCGACTCACCGAGGCCAACCAGGCCCTGGTCGGTGTAGACCTCGACGAACAGCATCGGGCACCGCGGCCAGTGCCGGCCCTGCACGGGCCAGATCTTCACGTCGGTGATGTGCATGACAGCTCCTCTCTCGTACGGCGAACCGTGTTTAGGGCGTCTCACCTATGCTCCAGCGTCTTCCGTTCAAGCAAGACGCGGCACGCTCCAACCTGACGGCGCCGGCCCGGCCACAGCCACCGGAGACACCGGCAGGTCCGGGCGGCGTGCCCACAGATCGGCGAGGGTGTCGCATGATGGTCTTCATGATGGTCTTCTCCTTCCGCTCATTCGCCTACCAGTTGGTGAAGGCGCCATCCAGCCGGCGAAGCTGGGGCGGCGCAAACAGGCGGTACTGGCCGCGCATCCGGGCCACGACGGTGCGGTCGATTTCCACCCCCAGTCCGGGCCGTGATGGCGGCAGGAGGTATCCATTGGACGCCTCCACCTGGACCGGGCAGAGATCGGTGGCGATCGTCCCCGGCGGATACCGCTGCTCCTGCACGGCCACGTTGGTACATGCGAGGTTGAAGTGGAGGCACGCCGCCGTCGAAACGGGACCCAGCGGGTTGTGGGTGGCAACCCGAATGTGGTGGGTTTCGCACCAGCCGGCGATCTTCCGCGTTTCCGTCAGCCCGCCGCAGATGCACAGGTCTGCCCGCACGTAGTCGACCAACTCCTCCTCGACCAGCGGTCGCATCTCCCACTTGCTCGCGTACTGCTCCCCGGCGGCGAGTGGAACGTGCGTCTGCGCGCGGAGATGGCGATAGCTCTGCGGGTTCTCGCAGCGGATCGGATCCTCGACGAAGAATGGGCGGAATGGCTCGAGGGCGCGCAGCAGGCGGACGGCGTCCGGCGGGTCGAGGCGGGCGTGGATGTCGAAGCAAATCTCCATCTCGTCGCCAACTGCCCGGCGCACCGCCTCCATCTGGCGGAGCACCGTGCGCACGGCGCCCGCCGGCTCCAGCACGTCGCCGTCGTACGGGAGGTTCCAACGCAGGAACTCATAGCCGTCGTCCTTGCTGCGCACGCAGCTTTCGACAAGTTGCTCGATTGAGCCGCTGCCGTCGTTGTGCGGGTAGCACGCCACCTTGTCGCGCACCCGCCCGCCGAGCAGCTCGTAGACCGGGACGCCGAGCGCCTTGCCCTTGATGTCCCAGAGGGCGATGTCGATGGCCGCGATGGCGGAGGTCAGGATGTTGCCAGCCGGGAAGAAGGCGCCTCGGAACATCTCCTGCCAGAGCCGCTCGATCTGGAGCGGGTCGCGGCCGATCAGGAA
>JACQGX010000397.1 GCA_016199265.1 Chloroflexota bacterium
CGCTGTTGACGAGGATGTCGATCCGGCCGAACGCCGCCAACGTCTGCTCGACCATCGCGCCGACCAGGTCGGCGCGACTGACGTCACACGGCACGGCAAGCGCACGGCGGCCGGTGCTTTCGATGTACTCCTCGACCGGCCACAGGCCGGGGCCGTTCAGGTCGACGGCGACGACGTCGGCGCCGAACGTCGCCAGGCCGCAGGCGATCGCTTCGCCGAGACCGGAGGCCGCGCCGGTCACGATCGCGACGCGTCCGGTCAGGTCGAACAAATCCCGCGTCACTTGCCGTGGACCGGTATAGGGCGCCGCCCGCACCGCCTGCCTCAGGGGTGCGCGGCCAGCGCCCGCCGCGCCGTCATGGGCCTGGCCGCCGGACGGCGGACGGTCCGGTCTGATTTCAATCGTCATCGCACCAGTGCCCCCGCAATGTTCGATAGTATACTATCGACTGGCTGCGATTCGCTTACGCCGACGTATGGACTCACTCCCCAACGTCATTCTGCTCATGACCGACCAGCACCGCGCCGATGCGCTGGGCTGCATGGGCAACGCCATCGTGCGCACCCCCAACTTCGACCGGCTCGCCGCCCGTGGTGTCGTCTTCGAGAACGCGTTTGTCCAGAGCCCGGTGTGCATGGCCTCCCGCGCGGCGATCCATACGGGGCGGTACCCGCGCTCGACGCGTGTGCGCAGCATGGGGCTTTTGCCACCGGAAGAGATCACGCTCGCCGAAGCGCTCAAACGCGCGGGCTACGTCACCGGCACATTCGGCAAGTTGCACCTCACCTCGATGGGGTATACGCTCTACGACCTCGGCGACGATCACGAGATCGACGACGCGCGACCGTTCTTGGAGCCGTGCGGCATTCTGACCACCGGCATGGTGGCCGCCGCCGCCGACCCCTGCAAGCAGCGCTACGGGTTCGACGTCACCGTCGGCGCCGGCGATATGACGTGGGGCTACTACCTCGACTGGCTGCAGGCCGTCGCGCCCGAGCACGTCAAACATCACTGTGCCGAAAACTGGGGGTTGGGGCGCGCCGGTGTGCAGTTCGGCGATAGCCCGCCGGCCACGCGGATGTTTTACCCACCGATTCGAGATTTCTTCGATTCGCATCTGCCGGCGGAAGTCCACCCATCGCGCTTTATCGTCGAGCAGACACTGCGGTTCATTCGCGCCAACCGCGACCGGCCGTTCTTCGCCCACTGCTCGTTCGTCGATCCGCATCATCCATTCAACGCGCCGCCGCCGTACAACCGCCTGTATGACCCGGCAGACATGCCGGTGCCGGCGGCGGTCGGTCCCGAGCGCTGGGTGCCTCCGGGGATGCCGCGTGGCGTGCAGGCGCATATCGCCAAGACGGCGGACAGTCCCCCCGAGTTGTGGCAGTGGGCGCTGGCCAACTACTACGGCATGATCTCGCACGTCGACGCGTGCGTTGGGCGGC
This sequence comes from Chloroflexota bacterium, assembly GCA_016199265.1. Taxonomy (GTDB): domain Bacteria; phylum Chloroflexota; class UBA11872; order UBA12225; family UBA12225; genus JACQGX01. The sequence goes on from JACQGX010000397.1 coordinate 1,450, forward strand.
TACTCGACGGGCTCGAGACCCTCGGGTTGGCGGACAACACGCTGATCGTCTTCATCGCCGACCACGGCGAGTACGCCGGCGATCACCGCATGCTGTACAAGGGCTCGCTCCACTTTGACAGTATCCTGCGCGTCCCGTTCGTCGTCTCGTGGGGCAGCCGCCTCCAGCCCCGCCGGATACAGGCGCTGGTGCAGGAAATCGACGTCTATCCCACGGTCATGGCGCTGCTCGGCCTGCCCAGCCACGCCGGCGTTCAAGGGCGGGATCTCTCGAGCATGCTCCTGGGTGGACCGGAAGCCGGCTACCACCACGTCACCTGCGAGCTCGACGCGCTGCTCGACACGAGCTTTGTCCCATCGCAGACGATCAGGACGGCGGAGTGGAAGCTGGAGATCTTTCCCGTCGACCGCACCGGGCTGCTGTTTGACCTGCGCGACGATCCGGCCGAGCAGCACAACCTCTTCTTCGATCCCGGCTATGCCAAGATCCGGGAGGAGCTCACGTTCGACCTGCTCCAGCACCGCTACGAAACCAAGGACCCGCTGCCGATCCGGTTGCGCGGCGCCTAGCGTGCGTTGATCACATACTCAAGCAAGAACGCGCGAGTGCCGGGATCGAGTCCATAATCTCGGTAGTTGACGCGCAGGTTGGGCACGATGTGCTGTTCGCGCGACCACGCCAGCATGCGCTTGGTCGCCTCGATCTCCTCGGCGGAGAGAGCCGTCGCGACCGGATCGATGTTGCACACCGATCCGACTGGAACGAAGCCACGGGGCGAGCAGAGATGCTGGTAGAAGTGCTGATAGTGTCCGGTGATCTGCCACGGGAGGTCTGATCGCTCGGGCTGCCACGCCCTATCGGCGGCCGGCGGCGGTGAGACGCGCGTCTGGCTGAACAGGAAGAAGCCCAATCCAGGGCCGGTGGCCACTTCCGTGCCGAAGACAGTCTGCGGCGGCAGGCTGCGTCGCAGGTTGCCGAAAAAGCCATGCTCGTCCCAGCGCCACAGCGTGGTGGCATCGACGTGAACGGCGTCGATGCCAAACTCGGCGACGGTAGGCGCTAGGTATTCGACGAACGCCCGCTGCCACAGCGGCGAGTCGGCATCCATACCGACGGCGGGCACGGTCCACGTCGGCCCGGGGTGGTCGTACGCCTGGGAGATCTTGTACCAGGCGTCGTCCAGGTCTGGGGGCGCGCCACCGGGGCCACCGCGGTTCTCCGGCCAGCCAAGGCAGGCGATCTCTACCGTGTTGGCACCCCGAAGGAAGACGTACGTGAAGGGGAACGTATAGGCGCCGCGCTGCCGGAACCAGCCGGCGGGCGTGGTGAAGGTACGTCCGTTGACCGTAACCTGGACCAGTCCGTGGCCGGCAGCACCCAGGCCGCCGATGGTGAAGACCGCTTCGCAGCGCTGGGGCAACTCGGCGGTCTCGAAGGTCCAGCCGCGGGCGGTGGGGCGAATCGGGCCGACCGGTAGACGGCCGCTGTCGTAGTCGAGCGCCGTGCGAGGGCCGCCGCCGGGCCAGCCGGCGTACGGGCCGCGCAGCGGGTCCTCCGACGGCGCGGCCGGAATCGTCTCGCCCGCTGGGGGACGCTCCATCTGATGAGGGTGGACGATAGGGGGTGGCGGCTTGGCCGGGTGGGGACGCGGCCAGTTGCGCACCGCCGCCGGTGCCAGCCGCTCGAAATCCCGGCGAGACGGATCGGCTCCCCAAGCGAGCGTGTGCACCATGATTCGGTATCCCGCGTCGTGCGCCGCGTCGACCGCCTCTCGGAACGCGCCCCGCCCGCCCAATTCCGGCGCGGGCCGGTATTCTGGATAGCCGCCATCGTATGGAGCGCACCAGCCGGGAACGTAGAAAACGGCACCCGGTGGCAGCCCGAGCGCATGCAGGTCGCGCACGCAGTCGCGCAGGTGCAGATAGTTGTGCGCCACCTCGCCGCTGGGCCGCCACATGTCGAAAGTGAACAGCACCGGTACGTCGGCGGCCCACGCTGGCGCTTCCCCGGCTACGATGCGCTCGTCGAGTGGCCGCACGCCGAACGTACGGCGCAGCCAGTCATGGTGGTTGGCGATGGCTGCCTCAGCCGACGGCACCGAACGCACAATGGCGGCCACGTCGCTCCCGGAATCGAGCTCCAGACGGAACCCGTCGCGCGTCCGCTCCACCATCGCCATCGCGCGCCGGCGGCGCACAGTCGCAGGAAAGCCGCCCCCACCGCCGCGCTCCGTGCCGGCCACCTCGTCGGCCGAACGTGCCGCGACTTCGAGCCCGCCACCGCGGCCCTCCGGATTCTCGACCAGCACGAACGGGAAGACCAGCGCCGGCGGCCGCTCGTTGGCGACGGCCCGCGGATACCGCTCGCCCACCGGCATCGAGGCGTCGAGCACGACGCCGTACGTCCAATGCACCGGTAGGTGGATCCGGCTGCCGTGTGGGAAGGTGAGCGCGACGGTGGCAGCCATCAGCTTACCTGGGCGTCTCGCCTAAGATGCGGTTCTGCTCGCGGGCAATGCTCTCGACCGCCGCCGGCACGCCGCTCTGGCCCGCCAACACGGGATTGAGCCCCTGCACATAGGCGGCATTCAGCTTGTCCAGCGCCGGATGCAGCGGATAGTCTCTGGAGTACTCCATTGTCGCCGGCGCGGCGCGTGAGCTTACGCGCGGCGTCGAGGAGGTTGTCCCAGGTCCAATTCGTGGTCGGCAGGGCGACGCCGGCCTGCTGGAATAGATTCCTGTTGTAGTAGAGCAGGTTGGCGTTGTTGTCGCCGTGCATCGCGTAGATCTCGCCCTTCCACTTGACACCCTGCGTGCACCATGGCCAGAAATCTTTCAGATCGTATCGGTCGCGATTGATGTACTTATTCAGGCCGAGGAGCGCCCCACGGGCGGCGAGCGGACCGGTGGTGACGACGCCGAAGTTGACAATGTCAAACAGTTGGCCTGCACCGGCCAAGGCGATCGCCTGCACGCCGGGGCCGCCCTGGCCGAAGTTGTTCCACTCGACCTTGATGTGTGGCTGCTTCGCCGTGAAGGCGCCGCCGATCTCGTTGAGCTCGCTCGCCCACGTACCGACGCGCACGGTCAGCACCTGCACCGTGGCCGGCTGCTTGCTCTGGCTGCTGCCTGCCGGTGAGGAGTCACCACCGGGTAAGGCGACGCAAGAAACGGGCAGGGCGGCAGCCGCCGCCGACCCAGCGCCGATCATCATCCGCCGTGTCGTCCGAGAGGCCATGACCGGTTCTCCTTTCTTTGCGGTAGATTGCATACAATCCACCCTCGCGTGCCGCGATTATAATCCTTTGGCCCCAAACACGCAATGGTGCGAGCTGCGTCATTCCACATGTAAGCGTGGCTGGGATCCGGCAGAATGGCCGGCCGATAGGAAGGCGACAAAGGAGACGGACGATGACGGCTCATCTACCGCCGACAGTGGCCAAAGCACCCCACAATACGATGGCCGTGGAGCAGCGCGCGCAGGTGTTGCGCGCGCAGTTGCGGGAACAGCTTGGCGGGCGATTTCCGCCGCCAGCTGCGGCACGCGACCGGACGCCCGGCTACGTGGGGCCGCCGGCGCGCTACGCGGTTGACTACCTGCCCGACGTGGTGTACGGCGAGGCCGGGAGCGAGACGCTCTGCCTCGACCTGTACGTGCCAGCCGGTGCGTCGTCGCTGCGTCCGGCCGTCCTCCTGTTCCACGGCGGCGGCTGGCGGGATCGCGGCGGGAGCCGCGACAGCGAGGCGGACGAGGCGCTGTGGTTCGCCGCGCGCGGTATCGTCGCGGCGACGGTCGAGTACCGGCTCGCGCCGCGCCACCGCTGGCCGGCAATGCTTGCGGACTGCCAGCGCGCCGTCCGCTGGCTGCGGCGACACAGTCGGGCGTACGGGATCGATCCTCAGCGCATCGCCGCCTCCGGCCTCTCCGCCGGCGCACACCTCTCGACGCTCCTCGGCCTGCTGGAAGAGCCGATTGAGCCGATTACCACCCTCCCACCAGAGGAGACGTACTCGAGCATGCTCGACCTCGCGCTGCCGCGGGCGACGCCGCTGCTCGTCTGGCGGCGGCCGCTTGCCGGGTCGACGGGCGTCACTGGGCAACTCGGCACGGCGCTCTTCGGCGGTTGGGTCGAGCTCGATGCGCTCCGCACCGCCATCTACGAAGAGGTGCTGGGGGCGCCGCCAGCGGCGCTGCCGGCCGAATCGCCGCGCTGGTTTGATCCGCTCGACCACGTGACACCCTCGGCAGCCGCGTTCTTCATTACCCACAGCAAGCGCGACTACCTACCGCTGGCCAACGCGGCGGCGCTCTACGATGCGCTGCGGGTGGCCGGAAAAGTGCCTGGCGTTGACCTCGAGCTCGACGTCATCGACGGCACCGGCGATCCCCACACCCACGCCCTCAACATGAGCATCGAGGAGCAGTCGCGCCACGACCGGCAACTGTGGTCGTTTGTGGCGCGGCAGTTCGCGCTCGGTGAGTGAGGGCGAGTAGTGAACTCGTCCGGTTCGGCGTGCCGTTGACCTCCAGCCGTATTGTATGTAATCTACCGGCGGCGGTACTATACCTACCACGCGAGGGGAGCTGTGCCGATGACCCGACCAGACTTTGTTTTCATCATGACGGACACGCAGGGCGCCAATATGGTCGGCGCCTACGGTCGTCCAGAACTGCAGACAGCCAACATCGACCGGCTGGCGGCCGAAGGCGTGCTCTTCGAGCGGGGCTACACGAACAGCCCGCTGTGTACGCCGGCGCGCTCGGTGATCTTCACCGGTACGTATCCACACCTCAATGGCGCCTGGAGCAACACCCTGGCGGTGAACCCCAAGTTCGCGCACATGGGGCAGCGCTTCCGCGACGCCGGCTACCGGACCGTCTACACCGGCAAGTGGCACCTGGACGGTCACGACTACTATGGCAGCGGCCTCTGTCCCGACGGCTGGGACGATCGGTACTGGTTTGACGCGCGCCGCTACCTGGAAACGCTCACCCCGGCGCAGCGCACGCTCTGGCGCAGCGGCCTGAATACGGTGGAGGCGCTGCGCGAGCACGATATCCGCCCCGAGTTCACCTTCGCGCATGGCGTGTCGAACCGGGCGATCGAGTTCTTGCGCGAGCAGCGCAACCGGCGCGACGGCAGCGCCGACGACCGGCCGTTCGTGCTCGTCGTCTCCTACGACGAGCCGCACGGGCCATTTACCTGCCCGTCCGAGTACGCCGAACGGTTCGTGGGCTACCGCTACCCGCTGGGGCCGGGAGCCCACGACGACCTGCGCGATAAGCCGGTCCACCAGCAGGAATGGGCGGCGGCCCGGCCACAGACGCCGTACGTTGCCGCCGGCCAGGGCGACTACCTCGAGAACCCGCGCTACTTTGGCTGCAACAGCTTCGTCGACTCCGAGATCGGCCGCGTATTGGAGGCGGTCGAGCGCTACGCCCCGGAGGACACCTACGTGATCTACACCTCCGACCACGGCGAGATGTGGGGCAGCCACGGCCTGTGGTCCAAGGGAGCCTGCGTCTACGAGGAGAACGTCCGCGTCCCCTTCATCATCCGGCCGCCGCGTGACGTCTCCGGCGCGGCTGGCGTGTCGGCCGGCCGGCGCAGCGTGACCCCAGTGAGCCACGTCGACCTGCTGCCGACGATGCTGGACCTGGCCGGGCTGCCGGTGCCGCCGCTCTTCCTGGGGCAGAGTCTGGCGCCCTGGCTGACGGGCGCACCCGATGACCCGCAGCGCCGGGTGTTCGTCGAATGGGGCCGCTACGAGCTGCCACAGGACCACTGGGGTGGCTTCACGCCGATGCGGTCGCTTGTGAAGTGGCCGTACAAGCTGTCCCTCAACCTGTTCGACACGGACGAGCTGTACGACTGCGGTGACGATCCGCACGAGCTGAAGAACCGGATCGAGGACCCGGCCTATGCCCAAGTGCGGAACGCCCTGCACGACGAGCTGCTCGACTGGATGTACCGTGACATGGACCCGTTCCGCGGCCCCCCGTGGGAGCGGCGCCCCTGGCGGCAGGATCGCAAGCTCACCTGGCGTGGCGGCTGGACTGGCCCGCGGCGCGGCTGGGACGACCGCTACGAGCCGCCGCGGCTGAACCAGCGCACTGGCCTGCCACTGGAACAGTGAGCGCGGCCCCGGTTTCTGCGCAGCCGGCAATCCGTTCCGGTAGCTGCCTGCCGATGGCGTGCTGGCTTGGCGTGGAGGTGGGCGTCAGCCATTCCGGCTCACGACGTGCTCCAGCAAGAACGCTCGGGTGCCGCCGTCGAGCCCGTAGTCTCGGTAGTTCACGCGCAGCGTGGGCACAATTCGCTGGTTGCGGCAGGCATCCAGGAGCCGATTGGTGGCGGCGAGATCGTCGGCGGAGAACGTCTTCGCCACGGGCATGACGCTGCACGACGCGCCAACGGGAACGAAGCCGCGCGCCGGGCAGAGGTGGAGATAGAGCCGCTGGTATTGGCCGGTGAGCCGCCACGGAAGGTCACCTCGCTCTGGCTGCCAGCCGCCGGCGGCCGGAGATGGATGCGGGCGAGTCTGGCTCAGGCTGAGCAGCCTCCAGCCGGGTGGCGCCGCCACTTCGCCGCCGATGACGGTGCGCGGCAGGCGCCGGTGCAGGGCGCCAAAGAAGCCGGCTTCGTGCCAGCGCCAGAGCGTGGTGGAGTCGACGTGCAATGCGTCGACCTCGAACTCCTGGACGGTAGGCACCAGCTCCGCGAGATTGGCCTCATGCCAGCGTGGGTGATCGGTGTTCATCCCCACCTTTGGTGTCGTCCAGCTGTCGGGATGGTGGAAGGCGCGGTCAATGCGGTACCAGGCGCCCTGCAGCGGCGGGGGCACGCCGGCCGGATCGCCCATCCCGCCGGCGTTGCCGGGACAGCCGTAGCAGGCGATCTCCATCCGGTTCAGCCCCTCATAGAACAGGAGCGTGAACGGGAAGGTGTAGCGGTCGTCTGTCAGGAACCATCCCGGCGGACTGGCCAGCGAACGGCCATTGACGGTGACGCGCACGATGCCGTGGCCGGCACCAATGACGCCGCCGAGCGTGAACACGGCTTCGCACGGCTTGGGCACTGGCCCTACCTGGAACATCCATCCGCCGGCGGTGGGGCTGACCGCGCCAATCGGCACTTCGCCGCTGTCGTAGTCGAGCCGCTCGCGCTCGCCGCCGCCGGGCCAGCCCCAGTACGGGCCACGCAGTGGGTCGTCCGGCGGCGCAGGCGGCGGTTGCTCGCCCTCTGGCGGCGCTTCGTACCGGTGCGAGTGCTCGGTCGGCGCTGCCGGTGGCTGCTGTGGATCGGGCACGTAACGGCGCAAGGCCAGCGGCAGCAACTGCTCGAACTGCGGCCGGTAAGGATCGGCGTCGCGCGGGTGGACGTGCGGCATCACGCGGTAGCCGGCGTCGTGCGCCGCCTGGATCGCGTCGCGGAAGCCTGAGCGCCCGCCCAGCTCCTGGGCGGGGACGTAGTGGGGGTAACCGCTGTCCATTGGGGCGTTCCAGCCCGGCAGGTAGAACACCGCTCCCGGCGGCACGCCCAGCGCTTGGAGCTCGCGGACGAAGTCCCGCAAGTGCGTGTAGGTGTGGGCCACCTCGCGGCTGGGCCGCCACAGGTCAAAGGTGAACACCACGGGAATTTGCCTGACCCAGCCCGGCAGCTCGCCGGCGGCGGCACGCTCGTCGAGGGTCCGCAGCCCGTACATCCGCCGCATCCAGTCGTCGTGGCCGGCGATCGCGGCGTCGAGGGAGGGCACGTCGCGTACCGTGATCTCGTCCACCACCGGTGAGGCGAAGCGCAGCTGGAAGCCGGACGCCGTGCGCTCGACGAGCGCGGTGGGTCGCCGGCGGCGAATACGCCCGGCGGAAACGCCGCCGCCGAGATCGGGGCCAGTCAACTCCAGCGTCGAGCGCGCGGAGACTTCGACGCAGCCGCCCCGGCCATCAGCGTTCTCGACCAGCACGAACGGGTAGCTCAGCTGAGGCGGTGAGGCGACGGGCGCCACATTCGGATAGCGTGTGTCGACCGGCATCGACGCGTCCAGTACCGCGTCCCAGGTCCAGTACACCGGCAGGTGGAGGCGCGCCTCCGCCGGGAACGTCAGCTCCGCGCTCGCCGCCATTCTGATTTCTCCGCGTAGTGTTTGTCCGCATGGCCCAAGTCATGTCCACCGATGGCTTAGTCAGGCCGGGCGGCCACGCCGGCGGCCGCTGTGGTGGCGTCCGGGGCGAGCGCTGTGTCGTCTGCAGCGGCTCGGCCGGTAGTCGGGGCCATCAAGTGGTCAGATGGTAACGGCGCACGGTGGTCGACGCCACCGAAGGTCCAGCGCCACACCTGCTGCACCGGAGGCCCCAACCGCGTGTGGTTCTGAGCGCACCGCGGGGACCACACCCGCATGCGGGTCCCCGGCGGGTGATCCGCGCTCTGTGGACGGTACGCTAGGCCCGTTGGAGCGTGATCGAGCCGGCCAGAACGCATCGAGTGCTCTGCTAACCCGGCGGATGGCGTGACCGCGCCCTGCCGCCCTGCCAGACTGCCGGACCGTGTTGCGTCAAATCTGAATGTGACCCCGCCGCCTGCGGTTGCGTGCGACACCGAACTGTGATAGGCTGGTGTTGCCGGCGCGCCGGACCGCTTCCTGGCGAGACGCACGCAGCGAGTGGGCACGCCGTCGCGAGCGGACACACTGTCAGGGGCGGTGGCCGGCCAGGCAACGCGGCGCGGGCACGCCGCCGGCCCGATGTGCCGGGCGTCGTCGCGTACTGGTTGTTAGCAAGAGGAGGAAACCTCGATGTCAGGAAAGCTACGCAGACGCTATCTGGGTGGCCTCATGACGCTGACCGGGGGGTTGGCCGGCGCCTGCGGCGTGGTTGGGGCACCTCCCGGGCCAGGCCAGCCGAGCACGGGCCAGGCGACAACCGGTCCGGCCGCGGCCGCCAAGACGCCGGTGACCCTGAAAGTGCTGCTCGTACAGGCGACGACCCATCCACGGCAGCTCAAGAACATCGCCAGCGCGTTCAATGCGAAGACGCCACACATCACGATCGACTGGCAGCATCCCGGCGAAGGCGACCTGAATGCGAAGATGCTGGCGCTGGCCGCCTCCAATCAGCTCTTCGACATCATGCGCTTCGGCGTCGTCTCCACCGCTTCGCTCGCCGCCATAGGTGCGCTGCGCGGGCTGAATCAGTACATCGCCCGCGACAAGTACGACCTCTCCGACTTCTGGCCCTGGGCGATGGAGGGCAACAAATGGAAGGGTGACCGCTACAACATGGCGGTCGGCACGAACACGAATGTGCTGCTCTACAACCAGGACCTGTTCAACCGCGCCGGCATGGTCCCACCCAACAAGGACTGGGGCTGGAACGAGCTGCTCGAGGCTGCCAAGAAGCTGACCCGCCGGCCGTCTGATCCGGCGCAGGCGCAGTTTGGCTTTGTCGTCCTGGACACCACCCGCTATGCGATCGGGCCGTGGATCTGGATGAACGGCAGCCTCGACGTTTCCGATGACATGACCAAGAGCCTGATCGACTCGCCGAAGTCGCGGGAAGCGCTGCAATGGCTGGCCGACCTGATCCACAAGCACCGCGTGTGGCCGGCGCCGCAAGAGCTACCAGAGCTCGGCGTCAGCAACATGCGCCAGTTGCTCGACTCCGGCCGGGTGGCCATGGCGTATGCCGGCTACTGGCTGCGCGAGGAGTACATGAGCACGCCGCCGGCGTTCCCCTATGAGATCACCGAGCCGCCGAAAGGACCGGCGACGCGCGCCGGCTTCTACCATCAGGGACCATTCCACATCGGCAAGGACACCAGGATCCCGGACGATGCGTGGACGTTCCTCTCCTGGCTGGCCAGCGTGGACGGCACCAAAGAGTTCGTCCGCAACATCCCCGGTGGGTTGCCGGGGCGCCGGTCGGTGGCACGGCAGAAGGAGTTCCTCGACCTGCTGGGACCGGTGCCGCTGGCGGTGGTCGAATACTCGCGGGAGTGGCCGCTGCATCCGGAGTTGGCGAACCTCCAGCGGGAGTTCAATCAGGGGCTGACACCGGTGTGGCGGGGCGAGTCCTCGGTGGCGGCGGCGACGGAGAACATCGCTCGGGCCCAGAACGCGCTGCTCCAGAAACCGACCTAGTGCGTCACGCCTCATTTGATTGGGGATCGTCAACCTGGTCACATCCCCAGCTATTTGCGGTTTGACCCACTAACGAAGCTCCGCCTCAAACCGACGAGTGCGGCCCGTAGGAGGCTACCGCCCGAGGGCACCAGGCGGCACCCTCGGGCGGCGTTGGATGGTATCCTTTTCCTGGTAGCCAAACCGGGAGCGGACCCATGCCCAACGTGGCAGAGCTTATCAAGGACGACGTGACGTTGGCGGTCGATTGTGTCGATCGCTTGTACCTGAATGCGTATGTGCCGCGGTTGCAGAGCTCGGGTGGGGTCGTCACCTTCCTGGAGCACCCGGGCCAGGCCATCCCCTCGCCGGCCATCTTGGGGCAGATCACCGAAACCTTTAAGCGAGGGCTGCGGGCCTGGGCCGAGCGGGACAGTATCCCCTGGCTGGAGTTCAGGAAGGGGGAGCGCAAGGACGACGTGGTCCAGCCCTACCGCGAACGCTTCACCGCCACCGGAGCCGCGGAGGGCCGTGTCCTGGTGGGCGTGGCGCAGGACATGCGCGACGCGCTGTGGCGCCTCATGTTCGAGCACCACGACCCCTACACGCAGCTCCAATGGGGCGCGGCGCGCTACCTCAAGGGGCCGCGCGGTGGCCTGCCCAAGGACAAGCGGCCGTGGCTCTCCGAGCACCTCGCCAACCCGGACCACCCGTACCTGACCAAGCAGCCGGGATGGTGATGCCGCTCGGCTGCTCGCGCAGGAATCGTGATCTAATGGAACGAAACGCTCTACCGCTTACGCTGCGGATAGGCGGCGGCGCTGCGGTGTTGCGGCCACTCGGAGTCGAAGACCTGCTCCATCGGCGCCCACCATTGGTCCGCGGCTGCTTCGGGCGCGCGCTCCTGGAGCGCGCGCATGAGCGCATCCCACTCTTGCGACTTCGGGTCCTCGTTCAGCCGCGGGAAGTCCCGGGCCGGCTCAAAGTCGTCCTCCGCCGTGATGTGCATGAACAGCCGCCGGCCAAGCAGGAAAATCTCCATCTGCGTGATCCCCACCTCGCGGATTCGCGCCAACACCTCCGGCCAGACCTCTCGGTGATACTCCTTGTACCGCTCGATCGCCGCCCCGTCGTCACGCAGACACAGGGCCAGTCCATACGTCTTCATGCGTCGCACTCCGTTCAAACTGATGCGTTTTGACCGTTCAGCATCACCGCCGTGCGCGCTGCTGCGGCCAGATCCACTGGTTCCACCGGTTGCTCTGCTCTGCGTACTCTGTCGATCTCCATGGCTATGCCGGCGCTATGCCATCACCTGACGGATGCCGGCCACGATCTCCGCCACGTCCGGAACAATGTAGCGTTCCATCTCCGGTGCGAAGGGAATAGGGGTATTGGGCGCCGCCACTCGGACGATCGGGGCGTCGAGATAGTCGAAGGCGCCTTCGACAATTGTCGAGAGCAGCTCGCCGCCCCAACCGCCGCGCTTGGGCGCCTCGTGAACGACGACGGCACGGTGCGTCTTCTTGATCGAAGCGAGGATCGTCCGCGTATCAAGTGGGTAGAGCGTGCGCGGATCGACCACCTCCACATCGTAGCCGTCTTCACGGGCGACGCGCTCGGCGGCTTCCAGCGCGCGCAGCACCTGGCGTGAGGTGGCGATGACCGTAATGTCCGTGCCGGGCCGCTTGACGTCGGCGACACCCAACGGGACGGTGTAGTCCCCTTCAGGCACCGGACCCCGCACGCCGTACGTCATCTTGTGCTCGATAAAGATGACGGGATCGGGGTCGCGGATGGCGGCTTTGAGCAGCCCCTTCGCGTCGTACGGCGTGGACGGCATCACGACCTTGAGGCCGGGGACGTGGGTAAACCACGCCTCCAGGCTCTGGGAGTGCTGGGCGGCCGACGCGCGGCCGGCACCGCCCGCGGTGCGGATGACGATGGGCACCGAGGCCTGGCCGCCGGTCATGTAGCGCAGCTTGGCCGCCTGGTTGACGATCTGGTCCATGGCCATGGCGGTGAAGTCGAGTAACATGATCTCCGCCACCGGGCGCATGCCGAGCAGCGCGGCGCCGAGGGCGCAGCCGACGATCGCCGCTTCGGGGATTGGCGTCTCGCGCACGCGCTCGGTGCCGAAGCGGGTAGACAGGCCCTCGGTGACGCGGAACGTGCCGCCCCAGGGGTCGAGGATGTCCTCCCCCAGGAGGAAGACGCGAGGATCCGCGTCCATCTCCTCGTGCAGTGCCTCGTTGAGCGCCTCGCGTAGCAGCAGCTCTCTCATCGCTGGTCCTGTTCACCTGAAACGTGAGGCATAGACGGCAGCCGGGACCCGCGCACTCATAGGTCCGCTCTCGGCGGCAGGTGGGCGTAGACGTGCTCCAGCGCCGCCTCGGGTGGCGCCGACGGACTCGCCTCGGCGAAGGCGATCGACGCCTCGACCTCCTGCAGCACCTCGTCACGGATCGAGTCCAGCTCCAGGGCGGTGGCGATGCCTCGTTCGAGCAAGTGATGCGCTAAGCGGGGAATGGGGTCCTTCGCTTTCCAATCGGCGATCTCGCGCTCGTCGCGGCCTACGGCCGAGGCCGGGTTGTTGACGGCGTGGCCGTGCCACCGATAGGTCTTCGCCTCGATGAAGGTCGGCCCGCCGCCGCTCCGGGAGCGGGCGACCGCCTCCTGGACCACATCGGCCACTGCCAGCACGTCGTTGCCGTCCACTACCAGCCCAGGAATGCCGTAGCCTTGCGCCCGCAGGTAGAGGTCGGGGAGCTTGGCATGCAGGCGCTGGGGCGTGAACTGGGCGTAGAGGTTGTTCTCGCAGACGAAGGTCACCGGGAGGTTCCAGGTAGCGGCGAGGTTGAGGCCCTCGTGGAAGGGACCGATGTTGACGGCGCCGTCGCCGAAGAAGCAGACTACCACTTGATCGGTGCCCTTGAGGTGGATCGCCGTGCCCGCGCCGGTGGCGATAGGTACACCCGCGCCCACGATGCCGTTGGCTCCAAGCATGCCGAGTTCGACCGCCGTGATGTGCATCGAGCCGCCCTTGCCGCGGCAGTAGCCGTCCACCCGGCCGTAGAGCTCCGCCATCATGCGCCGCATCTCGCCACCCTTGGCGAGCAGATGACCATGGCCTCGGTGCGTGCTGACGACGTAGTCGTCTGGACGCAGGTGCGCGCAGACGCCGGTGGCCACGGCCTCCTCGCCGACGTAGGAATGGAGCGCACCGGCGATCTTGCCCTCGCCGAAGAGCTGGACGATGCGCTCGTCGAACTCTCGGATGCGCAGCATCGTGCGGTACATCCAGAGCAACCGCTCGCGTTCGCCAGCAGGTACCGGCGCAGCGTACTGCGAGACCACGGGCTGCTCGCCGGCGGCGCCCGGTTCCGTCGCCGCGGCAACCTGTATGACCTCTTGTTGTGCCGGCATTCTCCATGGCAGCGCCGGCACAGCAGGGACGCGCGGCCCGAATCTGCTATTCGGTCGATCGCAATTACGCATGGCGGTCGAGCCGGCGCGGCGGCTCGTCGCACTCCAAGGCGATGACCGTATCGTGCGGGTCCGGCGCGTACCGGGGCATGCCGCTGAGGAAGACGCGCGATCCCTCCTGCCGGAAGGCGATCGGTTCCCCGGTGGCGACGAAGCGCACCCGCTGGACGCGGCTGGCCAGGTTGCCGATCACCAACTCCTTCCCCGGCCACTTCAACACGTGTGTGAAGAGGGTGTTGTCCTTGACCGTTGGGAAGGTGTGGACCATCCCGATTCGGCGCCGGTCGCGCGCGTCCTGCGTGCCGTACACCGACGCGCCGTTCGCCCGCAGCCACCGGCCCATCTCCCGCAGGCGCGTCACCGCCTCCGGCGGGAACGCCCCCTGGGGATCCGGTCCCACGTTGAGCAGGTAGTTGCCGTTACCGTGGGCGCATTCCACCAGGTTGTGGATGAGCTGGGTCGTACTCTTCCAGTTGGTGTCGGCCGGCACGTAGCCCCAGTGGTCGTTGATCGTCATGCACGACTCCCACAGGCGTCCCGGCTCGGCCGGGGCAATCCGTTGCTCGGGGGTAGCGTAGTCCTCCGGGAGGCGAGAGCGGTTGTTGATCAGGATGTGTGGCTGAAGCGCACGCACCATCGCGTTCAGCTCGGCTGATCCCCACGCTTCCGGACCATAGGGCCAGGCACCGTCGTACCAGAGGATATCGATCCTCCCGTAGTTGGTGCAGAGCTCCCGGACCTGAGCGTGCACGTACTCCCGCAGCGCCGCCCACGCCTCCGGGTCGCGCTCGGGGCCGTTGAAGTACGCCGACCATCGCCAATCGAGGAGGGAATAGTACAGGCCAACGCCGATCCCGGCGGCGCGGAGCGCCTCGACGTACTCGGCGACGAAGTCCCGTCCGGCTGCGCTCCGTGTCGACGTGAAGTCGGAGACGCGACTGTCGAACAGCGAGAACCCGTCGTGCTGGCGCGTGCACAGCACCATGTAGCGCGCCCCGGCGTCCTTCGCCAGCGCCGCCCATCCTGCCGGGTCGAAGCGCTCCGGTACGAAGTGGTCGGCGAGCCGCCGGTACTCGTCCAGGGGAGTCTGCTCGTTGTACATGCTCCAGACGTCGCGTCCATGGACCGAGTACAGCCCCCAGTGCACGAAGATGCCAAACCGCGCCTGGGTGAACCAGGCCCTCGAATCCTCCCTGGAACCCGCTGAGTCAGCCATCTTGTCCCTCCTGTCTCTCGACGTACCGCTGCAACTGCGGCAAGCTCGTCTTACCAGGCCACGCGCGGTTGCCCCCCATGCCCAGTCTCCTGCCTCACAAGTAGAACAGTCGCCCTTGTTCGATGGCGCGGCGTAGCTGATCGGGGTGCAGCTTCCCGTCGCGGTTGATCGAGCGGTTGAACCGAACGATTGCCTGATCGCCGCCGACCAGCGGCGCCCCGAGCACCGTCTTCGGCCGGGTGGTAGTGACCAGCCAGTCGAATAGCTCGCTTTGCAGCTCGCGGACAACCGGAGCGTACTCCGCCTGGAACCAGAGATTGTCCATCTCCCAAGGATCCCGCTCGAGGTCGTACAGCTCGCCGAAGCCGTCCGGATAGTCGCCGGCGAACATCTCGCGCGGGTAGTAGACGTAGCGGTACGTGCCCTTGCGCACGCTCTTGCTCCAGGCGAACTCGGTGACGCCGATTCGGTGTACGTCTCCGGGCTCACCGCGCAAGAGGTGCGAGATGTCCCTGCCGTCGGCCGTCTGGAGCGGATCGAGGCCGGCGAGCGCACAGAGCGTCGGCGCGAAGTCCACCGCTTCGACGGCGTCTTCGTAAGACAGGCGCGACACGCGACCGTCGAGCGCCTGCGGCCCGTCGGGGTGCTCAGGCAGGTGCATGTCGTCCCGATCGACGACGAGCCCTCTAGACCGTAAATAGGCAGTGTACTGGGGCGCACCCCCGACCGAGAACTCCGCGCAGGCCTCTTTGAAGACCTCGCAGTCGTCTTCGATCCAATACTCTGGACAGTGGACTTTGCCGATCGCTCCGGTGCGGTAGCCGCCGCACCGGAAGTGCCCCAGCACGGTGGGCAGCCCATTTGGATTTGGTCCATTCAGCCCGTAGTAGCCGTGGTTGTGGCAGTACTGTCCAGAGAAGAAGCTCATCCGCGACGGGGTGCAGATCGGGTTCTGCGTGATCGCCGTGGTGAACCGCACCCCCTCGGCGGCAAGCCGATCGAGATTGGGAGTCTTCACGACGGGATGACCGGCATGGCCCAGGTACTTGGGGTTGTGCTGGTCCGAGATGATGAACAGAATATTGGGACGTTCGCCCACAGCGGCTTCCTCCTTGTGGCCCACAGGGCTTCCTCCTTCCGGTGCAGCCCAACGAGGCCGATCGGCGGCTCAGCCGGCCGCGATAGCCTGCAGTGCTGCTTCGAAGTGGTGTTCCATCACCTCGGCGGCGCGCGGTGCGGCGCGCTCGACGAGCGCCTGCAGGATGGCGGTGTGGAACTCATGGTAGCGGTGGATGTTCGCCGGGGTGGTGGGGCGCCGGAGCACCTCGTGCATCGACTCCTCGATTGGTGCGCGCAGTGTCGCACTGGTATGGGTGCCGTGCAGCGATTGCCGCTGGCTGCCCACATTGACAATTGCGCCGGCCGAGTCCGATTTGTATACTATCGACCACGCAGACGGGCCGAATATGACCGACATGACTGAGCAGCAATCTTCAGCGGCCACGCGGCCGAACGTCATCCTGCTGATGGCCGACCAGTTACGCGCCGACGCGCTGGGATACGCCGGCAACCCAGTCGTGCAGACACCCAACCTGGACCGGCTGGCCCGCAGCGGCGCGGTCTTCGAGAACACGTTCGTCCAGACGCCGGTGTGCATGGCCTCCCGCGCCTCGATCTTCACCGGCCGCTACCCGCGCTCGATCCGCGTACCGAGCATGGGCGTCCTGCCGCCGACCGAGACGACGCTGGCGGAGGAGCTCCACCGCACCGGCTACGCCACGGGGTTGTTCGGCAAGCTCCACTTCACGCCGATGGGCTACACGACGCGCACGCTGGGGCACGACTACGAGACCAACGACGCGTCGCCCTTCTTAGCAGCGGCCGGCATCGACTCGGTGGCCACCCGCGCGGCCGCCGAGGACCCGATGAAGCGCAACTACGGTTTCGACGTCAACAAGGGCGTCGGCGATCATACGTGGGGCCACTACCTGGACTGGCTGCAGGAGGTGGCCCCTGAACACGTGCAGGATCACGTGGCGGAGAACTGGGGGTTGGGGCGCGCCGGCGTCCACTACGGCGACAGCCCGCCGGCGACACGCTTGTTTCAGCCGACCGTTACCGACTTCTTCGACTCGCACATGCCGGCGGAAGTGCATCCCTCGTCGTGGATGGTGCAGGAGGCGCTGGCGTTCGCCCGCGCCAATGGCGACCGGCCGTGGTTCGCTCACGTGTCGTTTGTCGACCCCCACCACCCGTTCAACGCGGCCGTTCCCTACAACCGCCTGTACCGGCCCGAGGACATGCCGGTGCCCGACGAGATCGACCGCGACGCGTGCTTCCCGCCGGGTCTCCCCGAGGGAGTCGCCAATCGGATCCGGCGATATGCGGAGCCGGGACCGGAATTCTGGCAGTGGGCGCGCGCCAACTACTACGGCATGGTCTCGCACATCGACTGGTGCGTTGGCCGGCTGCTCGACGGGCTGGAAGCAATGGGTCAGCTCGACAGTACGCTGATCGTCTTCACCGCCGACCACGGCGAGTACGTCGGCGATCATCGCCTCCTTTATAAGGGTTCGCTGCACTTCGACGGCATCATGCACGTACCGTTTGTCGTCGCCTGGGGCGACCGGCTCCGGCGCGGCCGGCGGGTGCGGTCGATGGTGCAGCAGATCGACATCTACCCGACGGTGCTCTCGCTCCTCGACCTGCCCATTCATTCCGGCGTGCAGGGCAAGGACCTGTCGAGCGTGCTGCGTGGCGGCCCGGAGGTTGGCTACGACCGCGTCACCTGCGAGCTCGACCAGTTGCCGGACCCGCAGTACGTGCCGGCACACACCATCCGCAGCCAGGAGTGGAAGCTGAGCTACCTCCCGGTGGCGCGCACGGGGATGCTCTTCAACCTGCTCGACGACCCCGGCGAGCGGCGCAACCTGTACTTCGAGCCGGGCTGCGCCAATGTGCGCGAGGAGATGCTGAAAGATCTGCTCCAACACCTCTATGAGACAAAGGACCCGCTGCCGATCCGGCTGAGCCAGGCTTGAAGCCAGGC
>JACQGX010000055.1 GCA_016199265.1 Chloroflexota bacterium
CCAGATCCTTCGCTGCGCTCAGGATGACACACAGGGGGACAGGATGACAATTAGGGAGCAGGATGACAGACTGCACTTTGCACTTTGCACTTTGCACTTTGCACTTGGTCTAGCCTCGCGGCCCGCCGGCGACGTAGATCGTCTGGCCGCTGACGTAGCCGGCGGCATCGCTGAGGAGGAAGGCGATGACGTTGGCTACGTCCTGGGGCTGGCCGACTCGGCGCAGGGGGATTTCGGCGGCGCGCTGCGCTTTGTACTGCTCGAAGTCGATCCCCAGCCGCTCAGCGGTGGCGCGCGTCATGCGCGTCTCGACGAACCCCGGCGCGACGACGTTGACGTTGACGTTGAACGGCCCCAACTCGATGGCCAGCGTGCGGGCCAACCCCTGGACGCCGGCCTTGGCGGCGGCGTAGTTGGCCTGGCCGCGGTTGCCGAGCGCGGAGGTGGACGAGAGGAAGACCATCTTGCCGTAGCGCTGCGCCACCATGTGCCGCTGCGCGGCGCGCGCCACGAGGAAGCTGCCCCTGAGATGCGTCGCGATCACCGCATCCCAGTCCTCGTCGGTCAGCTTGAAGAGCAAGTTGTCGCGGGTGATGCCGGCGCAGGCCACGAGGAGGTCGAGCGTGCCAAACGCCGCCACCGTGCGCTCGACGGCGGATTCGACCTGCCCGCGGTCGGCGACGTCGCACGCCAGCGCGAGGGCGCGGCCGCCGGCGGCGCGGATGTGCTCGGCAACGGCTTCAGCCGGGTCGTCGTCGAGATCTACCACGGCCACGGCTGCGCCGTGCTGCGCCAGCGTGCGGCACGTCGCGGCGCCGATGCCACGACCGCCGCCGGTCACCAGCGCGATGCGCCCGTCGAAGGAGATCATCGCCTCGCTGCCTCTTGGGTAGTCACGCGCCGTTCTTGCCCCCGCTGCACCGCGCCGCGCCTTTCCAGATCGGCCACCTCGTGTGCGGCGTATCCGAGCAGACCGCGCAGCACGTCGTCGGTGTGCTGTCCCAGCAGGGGAGGCGGCGCCGGGAGCGCCGTCTCGCCACGCTCGTCCGGCAGGCCGGCCCGCCAGGGCATCGTGGGCACGGTGACCGGTCCCACCGGATGCGGCACCTCGACCAGCAAGCCGCGGGCCTGTACTTGAGGATGCGCCGCCACGCGGTCCATTGTGTTGATCGGCCCGGCTGGGACGCCGCACCGGCTCAAGCGCGCCAGCCACTCGTCGCCCGGACGCGTGCGGAAGACTTCCTCGAGCAACGGGATCAAAATGGCGCGGTGTCGTACGCGGTCGCCGTTGGTGGCGAACCGCGGGTCGCTCTCGAGATCGGGGCGCTCGATCGCGGCGCAGAACGCCTTCCAGAGACGGTCGTTGTTGACCGCCACGGTGATGTCGATGGTCGCCGTCTGGAACGCTTGGTAGGGCACGATGTACGGCAGCGCGTTTCCCGACGGGCCGGGCACCGTGCCGGAGAGCAGGTGACTCACCAGATGGTAGCCCATCAACGCCACCTGCCCGTCGAACAGGCCGACGTCCAGGTACTCGCCGGCCGGAGGCGCCTCACCGCCGGCCCGGCGGCGCTCCCCATCGAACAGCGCCGCGACAATGGCCAGGGCGGCGTTGGTGCCGGCCAGGATGTCGGTCTCCGCCACGCCCGCTTTGACGGGCCGGCCGCCTCGCTCGCCGGTGACGCTCATCAGCCCGCCGACGCCCTGCATGATCAGGTCATACCCCGGCTCCTGCGCCAGCGGCCCGTCTTGTCCGTACGCCGAGATCGAACAGTAGACGAGGGAAGGGTTGAGCACGCGCAGCGCGCGGTACCCGATGCCGAGACGATCGGCGACACCGGGGCGAAAGTTCTCCACGACGACATCCGACTGCGCAGCCAGGCGAACGCAGATGGCCAGTCCGTCCGGCGACTTGAGATTGATCGCCACGCTGCGCTTATGGCGGTTCATCGAAAGGAAGTAGGCGCTTTCGCCGCCGTAGAAGGGCGGTCCCCAGTGCCGCGCCTCGTCGCCGACGCCGGGTTCCTCGATCTTGGTCACCTCAGCTCCCAGATCGCCCAGGAGCCCCGTGCAGTAGGGCCCTGCCAGCGCGCGGCTGAAGTCTAGGACGCGGTATCCGGCGAGCGGCCGGCGGCGCCGTGCGGCGTTGCCGCCGGCGCTGGGGATACCGGCCACGTCGTCCGGGCGCGGTGCGTTGTCGATCTCGGACATGGACGGTCTCGTCGCCAGCGCAGATGATAGCGTGCGGGCCGTCCTCCTGGACGTCTGACTCCTGTACGTCTGACTCTGAGGAGCAGCCTGAGCGATCAGGTTCGTGGCACGCACGACGTGCGCTTTCGGGCGGCTGAGATGCACGCTACCGTGCGCACCACGAACGATGGTCCGCGTCCGGCTTAGCCCTCGTTCGCTCGATCCTGCTGGCGGATGATCCGATTCAGCGCCGCGATGTCTTGGCGCAGGCCGGCGAGGTCGCGTTCGATGCGGACGATCGCCGCGAGGACAGAGCGTAGGTCACCGCCGGCACCGGCATCGGCACCGGCATCGGCCTCCGGAGCGTAGCGCGCTTGCTCGAAGGCGCCACGCAGCAGGCGATCCCATTCGGCCTCGCTAAGCGGCCGATCGGCCGACCGAGCCGCAACGTCAACATTGCTTTCGTCCACAGCACCTCCTCAGCCCGGCGGCACTCACGCCCGCCGGACGAAAGTTGTACCGGTTGCGCCGGAGTCTGTGCCGTCAACTCCCCCTGTTGGCAGAC
>JACQGX010000400.1 GCA_016199265.1 Chloroflexota bacterium
CCCGGAAGTTTTGCCTGCACCCGTGTGAAGCGTGAAACGTGAAATGTGAGCTTCACGTAGCTATAATCCCGCCGTGCCTGTTGTGACGATTGCGCGCCAGCTCGGGAGCGGCGGCGAGGGCCTCGCCGCCCGCGTCGGGCAGCAGTTGGGCGCGCGCGTTCTTGATAGCGCGCTGCTCGAGGTGGCCAGCGAACGGAGCGGGATTCCACTGCCCTATCTACAGATGGTCGACGAGCGCGGCCGCAGCGTGTGGCGGCGACCGATCGACCTGGTGCGCCTCGTGCCTTTGCCGCCGATCGACCCCGACGTTCCGGACGTGCTCGGCGACCGGTACCCTCCTACCGGTCCCGTGCTGGCGCGCGGTGAGGGGCTCGTCGCGCCGGCCTACTGGGCGTACGAGGCCTACGCGGCGTTGCTGGCGCGCACGATGCGCGCGGCCGCGACCGAAGGCGACGCCGTGATCGTCGGCCGCGCCGGCAACGTCGCGCTGGCCGGCTTTCCCGGCGCACTGCACGTGCTCGTCGTCGCGAACGCGATGCAACGCGTCAGGCATGTTGCCGGCGCCTTCGGCGTCGACGCCTTCGACGCGCTTGACCTCAGCCGCGAGAGCGACCGACAGCGGGCGGCGCACGCGAAGCAATTCTTCGGCGTGAACTGGCTCGATCCGCTGCGGTACGACCTGGTGATCAACACCGACGCGATGCGGCCGGACGCGGCTGCCGAGGTGATCGCCGGCGCCGCGCGCGCCCGCGCCGCAATGGCTGCCGGTGAGGCGACCGCCGCAACGGCCGCACCTACAGGAGCGTAGACGTACCAAGTTCGAGGTTCCGAGTCCAGCAGGCCTGCCGCGTCCCCCACACTGAACTTGGCACCTTGAACGTGGTTCCGTAGGTCGCCTCTTGGGCCCCCACTGGCCCGCGTTTCCCAGTGCCCTGACCGGTAACACCGGCCGGCAGTACAATGCCGCTCAGCACGTTAAGGAATGTTACCGTGACCGCACGCGACCGCAGACGATTCTTCATCTGTCTTGGCTTGGCGCTGGCTATCGGCATCGGCATGTCGGCGTCGTACGTCCGCCGCCTCCTGCCGGGCATCGATCAGATGCAAAACCTCATGACCGACTCGATCATCTTCAAGACGCGGTCGGAAGAGAACAGAGCCAAGTCGGTCGTGCTCGTCCACATCGACGAGAAGAGCGTGTCGGCCCTCAAGGACACCTACGGACGCGTCTTTAGCTGGCCCCGCACGCTTCACGCGCAGGTGCTGCGCAACCTGGCCGACGCCAAGGCGCGCGTCGTGGCGTACGACATCCTGTTCGACGCGCCCGGTTGCCCGGCGACGGCGCCGCAGCCGTGCGAAGAAGACCTCGCTTTTGCCGAGGCGATCGCGTACGCCAAAATGAGATCCGGGGGCGGCACGCAGGTCATTCTCGCCGTCGAGGGATTCCCACCGGAGACGGAGAAGCCGACGCCCGGCGAGCCCCTGTCGTACAAAGACACCATCCCGCCCCTGCCGATTCTGGCGCGGGACGCTATCCCGGCGCACATCAAGCCGTTCCCGGACGAAGACGGCAGCGTACGGCGCATGCCACTCGTCATGAAGCTGAAGGGCC
The DNA here is from genome assembly GCA_016199265.1 of Chloroflexota bacterium. Lineage (GTDB taxonomy): Bacteria > Chloroflexota > UBA11872 > UBA12225 > UBA12225 > JACQGX01. Next base: position 1,613 of record JACQGX010000400.1, read on the forward strand.
AGGAGATGCCCGCCATCTCGCTTCAAGCGGCCGCCGCGTATCTGCGGCGACCGCAGGCGGTCGAGCAGCGCGGCCGTAACTTCATTTTCTTCGGCGGCCGGCCCATCCCGACCGACGAGTACTACAACGTCCTGGTCAACTACCAGGGCAAGCCCTCACACCTTCCCGATCGGCTCACGAATCCACCGGTGGCCACCGTCTCCTTCTCCGACGTGCTTAGCGGCGCGTTCGACCGGAAGCTCGTCGAGGACAAGGCTATCTTCATAGGCCTGACCGCCATCGGGTTTGCCGACGACTACTATGCCCCGACGTCGATCGCCGGGGTGAAGATGAGCGGAGTGGAGGTTCACGCGCAGACGGCCGAGATGATCCTGCGCGGCGCCTATCTTCAGCAGCAGGGCGGGGTGAGCACGATCATCGTCATCCTGCTCCTGACGGTCCTCCCTGGTGTCATCCTCGCCAGGCTGCAACCAGTGCTCGCCGGGGGCATCACGCTGGTCCTGTTCTTCGCCTACGTCGTGGCCACCATCATCTACGGTGCGCAGTCCGAGGCGACACTCGATAAGGCGCAGACGTACACCGTCCTCAACAACGTGTACCCCGGCCTGGCGATGCTGGCGACGTTCATCGTCGTCATGCTCTACCGCATCGTCTTCGAGCAAGCCGAGCAACGCGCGACGAAGGGTGCGATGGGCAAGTACCTCTCGTCGGCGGTCATGACCGAAGTCCTCAAGGATCCCGACGCGCTCCAGCTCGGCGGGCAGAAGCGCGAGATGACGGTGCTCTTCACCGACATCCGTGGCTTTACTTCGATCTCCGAGAAGATGGACCCGACTGCCCTCGTCAACTTCCTGAACGGGTACCTGACGGAGATGACCAACATCGTCTTCAACCACGGCGGCGTGCTCGACAAATACATGGGCGACGCGATCATGGCGTTCTGGGGCGCACCGACCGACCAGCCGAAGCACGCCTCGTTTGCGTGCCGAACGGGGTTCGACATGATGCGCCGCCTGCACGAGCTGCAGAAGGGGTGGTTGGAGCAGGGCTTACCGCCGCTCAATATCGGCGTCGGCATCAACACCGGTGCGATGACCGTGGGCAACGTCGGGTCGAAGATGCGCTTCGACTACACCGTGATGGGCGACGCGGTGAACCTCGGCTCGCGTCTCGAAGGCGTCAACAAGGAATACGGCACCAACATCATCATCAGCGACACGACCTACGCGCAGCTCGACGGCGAGTTCGTCGTGCGGTTCCTCGACCTCATCGCGGTCAAAGGCAAGAAGGAGCCGACGGCGATCTACGAGCTCGTCGCGCCGGTCGATCAGACAGATGCCGTCCCCCCGCCCGAGTTCCTCCAGGCCTGGACCGCGGCGATGGACATGTACCGCGAGCAGCAGTTCGATGAAGCCCGCGCCCTCTTCGAAAAAGCCCTCGAGATTCGGCCCGAGGACGGCCCCGCCCTCATCTTCGTCGAACGCTGCACGGAGATGTCCGCCGCCCCACCCGGCCTCGAATGGGACGGCGTGTACGTCATGACGCACAAGTGAGGAGCCAGGGCCGGGGACTTGGGCAAGGCGGCGTAGCTGCCGCCCCGGTGGCGTTCGCAGCAGCGGGGCTGGCCGCCGCGGCCGTGGCCGGCGCCGCCGGCACGCTACTCGACCCGCCGCAGCACGATGCAGGCATTGTGGCCGCCGAAGCCGAAGGTGTTGGAGAGCGCGACGCGCACGTCGACGCGGCGTGCCACGTTGGGCACGTAGTCCAGGTCGCACTCGGGGTCTGGCGTCGCGTAGTTGATTGTCGGCGGCACGACGCCGTGCTGGATGGCACCGGCGCACACCGCCGCCTCGAAGGCGCCGCAGCCGCCGGCAGAATGCCCGACCATCGACTTGGTCGAGCTGATTGGCAGTCTGAAGGCGTGGTCGCCGAACACCGTCTTGAGCGCCAGCGTCTCGATCTTGTCGTTGAGCGCCGTGCTCGTCCCGTGCGCGTTGACGTAATCCACGTCTGCTGGCACAACGCCCGCTGAGTCCAGCGCCGCCCGCATCGCGCGCACCGCGCCGTTGCCGTCGGGTGCCGGCGCGGTCAGGTGGAAGGCGTCCATTGACGCACCGTAGCCGGCCAGCTCCGCCAGCATGCGGGCACCGCGCGCCCGGGCGTGCTCCAGCTCCTCGACGATCAGCGCAGTGCCCATCTCGGCCAGGACAAAGCCGTCGCGGTCGCGGTCGAAGGGCCGCGAGGCCGCCGCCGGATCGTCGTTGTGGCTCGTACTCAGGGCGCCCGCCTGGTTGAAGGAGGCGATACACAGCGGTGTGATGCACGCCTCACTCGCCCCGGCGATCACGGCCGAGGCGCGGCCGGTCTGGATGGCCATCAGCGCCAGCCCCAGCGCGTCGTTGCCGCTGGCGCACGCCGACACGAAGGCGCCGCCCATGCCACGCGCGCCGAACTGGATGCCCACCTGTCCGGCGGCGGCGTTGGACATCAGCATCGGCACGGCGAAGGGACTCACGCGCCCCGGCCCCCGCTGCTGCAGCACGTGTTCCGTCTCCACGATGGAGGCAAGGCCGCCGGCACCGGTGGAGAAGAGGACGGCGACGTCGTCACGGTTGGCGTCGTCGATCGCGAGGTTGGCGCCGCGGAGCGCCATGCCGACGGCGGCGACGGCGAACTGCGTGAAGCGGTCCATCCGCCGTGCCGCCTTGGCGTCCATGAACTGCGCGGGGTCGAAGCCATTCACCTCGCCGGCGATCCGCGTCACCACGCCCACAGCCGCGGCGTCGAATAACGTGATCGGGCCGACGCCCGACTCCCCCGCCACCAGCCGTGGCCAGGTTTCTTCCCAGGAGAGGCCCAATGGGTTGACAGACCCGATGCCGGTGATGACGGCGCGGCGCAGGTCAGGCACGGGCTGTCTCCCCGAGCACTCGTACTCGTTTGTGGCGATCCCAGGCGCCGGTCACGCCGTCTTCGGCAAGCACGAACTTCCGCACGCGTGTCGTCGCCGTTTTGGGCAGCACGTCGAGGAAGCGGATGTAGCGCGGACGCATGAATGCCGGTAGCCGCTCGCGGCAGTAGGCGTACAGCGCCTCCGGCGTCAGCGCAGCGGCGGCGGCGCCGGGAGCGGGGCGGCGCACGACGCACAGCAGCACGTCCTCCTCGCCCACCTCGGCGGGGATGCCGACGGCGGCGCACTCGAGCACGCCGGGGTGGTCGTTCACCACGCGCTCGATCTCAAAAGCCGAAACGTTCTCACCGCGATGGCGGATAAAGTCCTTGAGCCGGCCGTGGTACGTGAAGTACCCATCGGTGTCGCGTGAGAGCCGGTCGCCCGTGTGGTACCAGCCGTGGCGGAAGGCGTAGGCAGTCGCCTCGGGCTGCTTGTAGTAGCGCTCCATCAGCAGGTGCGGTTCGTTCGTCCGCACCACCAGCTCGCCGGGGACGCCGTCTGGGACGTCGCGGCCGCGGCCGTCGATGATGCGAGCCTCCAGCCTCGCGGGAGACTTCCCCACAGTGCCCACCCTGCTGCCGTCCGGCGGCGTCAGCAGCCAGTTGCCGGCAAGCTCAGTTTGGCCGTACGTTTCGACGATCCGAAGGCGGAAGCGCGCCTCCAAGCTGCGCCAGATTTCCTTCGGCGCAGCCGCGCCCATCGCCCAGCGCACCGGGTTGTCGCCGTCGTCCGGCCGCGCCGGGCGCTTGTGCAGCAAGCCAAGCATGGCGCCGACGTAGGGGAACAGCACCGCCCGTTCTTCGCGCACGCGCTGCCAGTGCCCAAACGGGTCGAATGTGCGGTCGACGGCGACGCGGGCGCCACGGAGCAGGCTCGAAATGGTCACGCCGATGGAGGTGACGTGAAACAGTGGCAGGCAGGTGTAGACCGACTCGCCGGCTGCGGCGCAATTCAGCTCTGCCGCGTAGCGGCGCGCGTGTTGCGTCTGCTGGTGCCGGTTCCACAGCACACCCTTGGGGACGCCGGTGGTGCCGCTGGTGTAGATGATGAGCGCCGGGTCTTCCGGCCGCTCGTCGATGGCAGGTGGTGGACCAGAAGAAGCGGCGGCGAGGAGGGTGGAAAGGTGATGGATCGCGAGCGGACCCCACCCCCTGGCCCGCTCCCCGACGCGGCGTGGGGGAACGATAGGGAATCGCTGTACGGTTTCATCGGCGCGCTCTTGGGCCTCCTCTCCCTCCTCTCCCTCCTCTCCCTCCTCTCCCTCCTCTCCCTCCCCGAGGGAGGGGCCGGGGGTGGATTCGACAATGACCACCTCCCTCAACGCCTCCGGCCACAGGTCGAGCGCCGCCCGCACCACCGGCAGCAGCGACGAGTCGACGACGAGCGCGCAGGCGTCCGAGTGGGCGAGCACGTGTGCCAAGCTCTGGCCGACGAGTTGTGTGTTCACCGGCACGTAGACCGCGCCCAGCTTGGCCAACCCCCACCAGCACCAGACGATCTCCGGTCCGTTGGGCAGCAGCACGGCCACGTGGTCGCCGCGCCGCACCCCGAGTCCGCGGAGGGCGTTTGCCACTCGGTTGGCGCACGCGTCCATCTCACCCACCGTCCGCGTCCGGCGGTCGAACGTGACGAACGGGCGCGCGGGGTGCTGCGCCGCATGCGCTTCGAGCAGCGCGCGGAACGACCAGGCACGATCGACGTGTGTGGTCATGTCCGATGGACCGCGTCGGTAGTGGCCGACCACCAGTACCTGATCGCGTCCCGGTTCTGCTTGGCAAAGTTGAGCATGCCGTCGAGATCATTGGCTCCGGGAGGCGTTCCGTGTATCGGCGTCATCGGCGTCATCGGATCTCCTGCGCGTTCCACAGTACCCGCGCGCGCGTGCAGGGTCGGTAATGGACATTACGATTGCGGTGTTGCCGGTGCTCGGCGGCCCTCACCACCGGCGCCAAGACGAGCAGCACGCGCGCGCAGCGTGCGACGGTGCGCTTGATCGCCACGTCCTGCCATTGGGCTGCTCTCGGTATCCTCTGCCGTGTCTACCCCAAGTCTGGAGTTCCTCCAGCATGCGCTCGTCCGCCACTCGCCTCAGTCGAGAGGGACAGGGGACAGACGGTACTGCGGCGCCCCGCAGGAACCCAACGCACCTGCTACAGAAACGGATTCCGCTCCCGCTCGTTCGCCACCGTGGTCGCCGGGCCATGACCCGGATAGAGCACGGCGTTCTCCGGCAGCCGCGCCAGTTTCTCCCGCACCGACCGCAAGATCGCTTCATACCCCGCCCGCGCGTTTCCGACCGAGCCGGCGAACAGGGTATCGCCGCAAAACGCCGCCGTGCGGCCGCCGGAACGGAGCACGTACGTCGTGCTGCCATGCGTGTGGCCGGGGGTGTGCAGCACCTGCATCGTCATTGCGCCCAGCCGTAGATCGCCGTCGCCGGAGAAGAGACGTACCGCATCGGGCGGCACACCGGCGACGCCGCCTCGATCCTGCTCGTGCACTCGGACCGGCGCCCCCGTCGATTGCTGCACCGGCACGACGGCGCCCGTGTGGTCTTGGTGCTGGTGTGTGATCAGGATCGCCACCGGCCGACGGCCGTCGCGCGTCGCCGTCGCGACAATCCGCTCCGCATCGGCGCCCGGATCGACAATCAGGCATTCGCCCGACGTCTGCGTCACGATGTAGCAGTGCTCGGGATAGTCGTTGGTCAGCCGGTCGATCGTGAACTCGTCGCCGATCGTCCACGGCACCTCCGGAGCCGACCAGCTATCCTCGGCCATCGCCCAAAGCTGATCGGCCCGGAGCCTCAGCGCCTGCGCCAACCGGCGCACCTGCGCCTCATTCGGGCGCCCGGTGTACACCTCGGTGCTCCCAATGAGCTGTTCCGGCACACCGGCCCGCTCGGCCAAGTCCTCCACCGACAGCCCCAACCCGTTGCGCGCCTTCTTCACGACATCGCCCAACTCGTCTTCTAACCCAGGCATCTGTCCCTCCCTTGGCACCTCGGCAAGGCGCCTCTACCGAAACGCTCGGCAATTCAGATCCCGCGGCAAGGAGCCGCCCCAAAACAAGAAGAGCCGCCAGGAATGGCGGCTCGGCTTTTCACGCTTCGCTTTGCACTGAAACTGGTACGCCCGGCAGGATTTGAACCTGCGGCCTCTTGCTCCGGAGGCAAGCGCTCTATCCCCTGAGCTACGGGCGCGCGACCTCACAAGTATACCACGCGGGCGGGCCCGAAGCGTTCGAGCGGAGTCGCTTCATCGCTGATAGTGATATCGCATCTAGTGATATCGCGCCTGGACGAACGCAATCCGGCCGCGCCCGACAACGTACACCAACCGATGCTCGTCGTCGATCCGGCGCGACCACACGTCGGGCCCTAACCCCTTGAGCGGCTCAGGCTTACCGATACCGCGGAACGGGTCGCGCCGTACGGCATCGACCAGCTCCATGATTCGGGCGGCCAGACGTAGCTGCGTACGGATCCAATGAAGTAGGTCGGCGTTGAGCCGCGGGTTGAACACCAGTTCCCGTTCGGGACGGCTGTCAGACACCGCCGGCCGCCGCTCTAGACCGGCTATGGACCGCCAACACCCCGATTCTGCAAGGCAAAGTGGCCGGATTGGGACGTCCGGTACACCAGCGCCGTGTAGAACCCGTCCATCGTACGAAGCAGCGTCGAGACGTCGTAACGCGGGTAGACGGCGCGGCGCGCCGCCTCGCCCATACGCTGTCGCAGACTGGTGTCTTTCAGGAGTCGCACGCACGCGTCGGCGACCGCATCCGGGTTCCTCGCCGGAACGAGGCATCCCGTCTCGGCGTTGGCGACCAGCGAGCGCACGCCGCCGACGTCGGTCGCGACGACCGGCTTGCCGGCGGCCATCGCCTCGATGATCGAGGTCGGCATGCCTTCGTTGTCGGACGTGAGCAGGACGAGGTCGAGGCCGGCGTACAGCGCCGGCATGTCGCTCCGCCAGCCGACGAAATGGACGCTGCCGGCGAGCGGCGGCTGCGCTGCCCGCGCTTCGAGCGCGGCACGGCACTCGCCGTCGCCGGCGATGACAAAGCACGCCAGCGGCACACGCTCGAGGATGCGGGCGGCGGCGTCGAGGAAGACTTCGTGCGCTTTGATCGGCACCAGCCGCGCGACGATGCCGAGCAGCGGCGTCGCCGGCGACGCATCTGCGCCATCCAAGCCCAGCTCAGCACGCAGCGCGGCCGCGTGTGCTGCCTGCATCCCGGGCGAGAGGCGCAAAAAGGGGGCAAGCTCGAAGCCAAGCGGGATCGAGACGACCTTTTCCGGCGTGCTGATGCCGTAGTCGAGGATCTCCCGACGCTGCACGTCCCCCAGCGAAACAATGCGCGTGCTGATCCGCGCGAGCCCGCGCTCGATTTCGACGAAGGCGCGCGTTTTCCGCGGGCTAAAGTAGCCATGCAGCACGTGGCCGTGGAAGACGTGGACGCGTACCGGTACGCCGGCAAGGAACGCGGCGAGGCGGCCGAGCGTACCGGCCTTGGCAGTGTGCGTTTCGACGATGTCCGGCCGCCAGCGCCGAAAGAGCCGGTAGAGCTTCCAGAGCGCGACAAGATCGTGCCGCGCGTTGAGCTCGCGCCCCAGCTCCGGGATGATACGTAGCGCCAGCCCGCGGGCGCGCGCCGCCGGCACCATGCTTGTCTCCCCAGGGCCCTCGACGCCGGCAACCGCGAGCTGCTCGTACCGCCGCGCGTCCAATCCGGAGGCAAGCTGAATGAGGTGCAGCGCCGGCCCGCCGCCGTTCATGCGGGCGATGACGCGGCAGATGCGGATGGGCTTCACCGCAGACTCAAACGAAAGCCGAGCGCCGGTGGCGCCATCGCACCGGCGTTCTGCGCGTCGTCGGTGGGGCCGGGCTAGCGCCGTGCCCCGAGCGCGCTGCGGATCTTCTCGAGCAGGACAGAGATTTCGAACGGCTTGTAGAGGTAGTCGACGATGCGCAGGGCGCGCAGGTCCTCGATGCCATCCAGCGCGTGCGCTTTGGCCGTGATGACGATAATTGGGACATCCTTGAGGTCGTCGTCGAGCGAGAACAACTTGATCTGATCGAGTCCGTCGAGATACGGCATCATGATGTCCATCAGGATCAGGTCGGGTTGCGCTTCTTTGGCGCGGTCGAACGCACGGAGACTCTGCGTGGCCGTCGCGACCTCGTATGCCTCGTCGGTCAGTATGTCCGATAGCATTTGGACGATGGTGGGATCGTCGTCGACGATCAGAATACGGCTCACTCCCTGGTTCTCCCTTACGCTTACGTTCGGCTTCGCCTTTTGTTCTACCATTGAACCGCACCTCTCCGTTGCTTGCGTGCGATTGCCATTGGGCCGTCGGGATGCCGTTTGGCCATAGCGCCCGGCTGCCGGTGAGCAGCGGCACTGCAAGAACCGTGCCATGCTCGATAGGCGCACCCACCTCAAGGCCGAAGGCCGCCATGATGGTACCGGACGGCAAACCAATCAGGCAGAACGGGGTGCACGCAAGACATCCGGAAGTCTCCCGCTCGCCCTGAGCGTGTCGAAGGGCGCGCTTCGACACGCTCAGGGCGAGCGGAGGATGTCACCGGAACTTCTGCGCGAACCCGGCAGAACGGGAGGACGAGCCTAGCGTCTCACCAGCCAGAACGCGGCGATGCAGCCGGCTATCGCCACCAGCGCCACCGCGACGGCATATACCACCAGGATCGGGAAGACGCCTCGCCCCTGTCCCGGCAGCCAGCCGACGAGTGGCTCGGGCACGATCATGAACGGATCGGCCTCACGATCGACGAGCAAGACCCGCGCCTCGCGTGCGGACGTCTCCTGGAGGGGCCCCGTGCCGTCGAGCACGATGCTCAGCCGCACGGGGCGCGGGGCGCTCGAACGTGCGACGAGATGCACCCGATACCAGTTGAGCGATCGGTCCAGCGGCGGCGGGAAGACGAGCGCGTATTGCCCGTCCACGAGGCGGCGCGGGGGCGCAAGCAATCTGGGATCGGTTTCTTGCAGCTCATAGTCGTCCAGCAGTGTTCCCGAAACGAGCAGCGTCGTCGAAGTCGCCGCGAGCACCTGCGGATTGTCGAGGATGACCTTGAGCTCGGCCCAGACACCCCGGCGAGGGCCGGTCATGAGGCGCAGCTCGGCGGCCTCGATGGCCGGCTTCGCCGCGGCCCCAACTCTTTGTGGCTGGGATGCACCGGCGCGCGCCAATGCGGCGCGAACGAGGGTCCTCGCCGGACGCGCGGCCCAAAGAGGCAGAGCAATCGCGAGCGCCAGCGCAAAGCAGACGACCAAACCAAGTGCAAAGCGAAAAGTGCAACATGCAAAGTGAGGCGGCCTGCGGATTCCACCTCGGCATTGGCTTAGAGCGGCTTTTGCCCGCGCGGGAGAGAGCCGTTCGATGAACACTGCCTACTGGCGACTGCCTACTTCCTCGCGACTACCGACTACTGCGCCGGTGCGGGCGTCGGCGTTGCGGGAGCGGCCGGCGCGGTTGGAAGCGAAGCCGGCGGGGCGCCGTCTTCGTCGCCGCCGAAGACGTTATGCGCCAGGCCCAGCTCCTGGTAGCGGAACTGCATGCTGTACAGGTTGTAGTAGTACCCCTCCTGGCCGAGCAGCTCGGTGTGGGTGCCGCGCTCGATAATCTCGCCCTGGCTGAGCACCAGGATCTGGTCGGCGGCCTTGATCGTCGAAAGCCGGTGCGCGATGACGAAGCTCGTCCGGCCGCGCATGAGCGTTTCGAGCGCTTTCTGGATGAGCTTCTCGGTCGTCGTATCGACGCTCGAGGTCGCCTCGTCCAGAATCAGAATCCGCGGGTCGGCGATCAGCGCGCGGGCGAACGAGAGCAACTGGCGCTGGCCCTGCGAGAGCGTCGTCCCGCGTTCGTTGACTTCGGTGTCGTAGCCGAAGGGGAGCGACTCGATGAAATCGTGCAGATTCACCGCTTTGGCCGCCGCGATCACCTCCTCCTCGGACGCATCGAGCTTGCCGTAGAGGATATTGTCTCGAATGTTGCCGGAGAACAGGAACGGCTCCTGCAACACCAGGCCGACCTGCCGGCGCAGGCTGTCGGTCGTCACGTCGCGGATGTCGTGGCCGTCGATCGTGATCGAGCCACCCTTGGTGTCGTAGAACCTCAATAGAATACTGATGATCGAGCTCTTGCCCGCGCCCGTGTGGCCGACGAGCGCGACGACCTCGCCCGGCTTGGCCGCGAGCGAGATGCCGCGCAGCACGGGCCGTCCCGGTACGTACTCGAAGATGACGTCTTCGAACACGACGTGCCCCCTGATCGGCGGCAGCTCGTAGGCGCTGGGCTTGTTCTGCACCGCCGGCGGTGTGTCCAGAAGCTCGAAGACGCGCTCGCCGCCGGCCATCGCCGCCTGCATCGAGTTGTACTTCGACGAGAGGTCGTTGATCGGCTCGAAAAAGCGGCCGACGTAGGCGAGAAAGGCGTACAGTTCGCCAACGGTCAACACGCCCTGGAGCACCTTTTGGCCGCCGTACCAGATGATCAGCACCGTCGCGAGCGTGCTGATCAGCACCGTGATCGGGTTGAACGCCGACGAGAAGGCGCTCGCTTTGAGCAACGTCTGGAGATTGGCGCGGTTGACTTTGTCGAAGTTCTGTAGATTGACGTCTTCGCGCGCGAACGCCTGCACGACGCGCACGCCGGAGATGTTCTCGGCGAGATGGCCGGTGACGATGGCGTTTTGGGTGCGCACGTCACGATAGAGCTGGCGCGAGCGCGAGCGGTAGATGTGCGTCGCGACGGCGATCACCGGCACGACCGACAGCGTGAGCAGACCGAGCCGCCAGTTTATCGCCAGTATCAGCACGACGATGCCGATGAGCACAAAAAAGTCACTCGCGATCGCGACGACGCCGCTGGTCAGGAACTCATTGAGCGCGTTGACGTCGCCCGTCATGCGGGAGATGATGCGCCCCGTCTCCATGTTGTCGTAGTAGTTGAAGGAGAGCCGCTGGAGATGGGTGAACAATTGGCGGCGCATGTTGAAGAGCGCGCTCTGCCCCACCCAGCTCATGATGTAGCTCTGGCCAAACGTCCCCAGCCAGACGATCAGCGCGCTCAGAACGTACCCCAGTGCGGTCAGCGTCAGCAGGCCCACGTTGCCGCTGGCGATCGCCTCGTCGATCGCCAGCTTGATCAGGAACGGACCGGCCAGGTTCGCGCAGGCGATCGTGACCATCAGCGCGATCGCCCACCCCATGTGCAGCCGGAAGGGGCGAACGTACTCCCACGTCCGCGCGACGATCCGCGAATCGTACGCCTTCCCGAAGACCTCATCGTCCGCCGGGGCCGCCCGCCGCGTCACTTGCACGCTCATCAGCTCTTACGCGTTCACGGATTACGCATTGGGCGGTACGCGCGCCACAGCGCGTACCGCCGCCGGCTGCTCGGCCTTTCCCATGTCCCGGAGCACCGCCTCTTGATCGCGGAGCTGCAGGTCGTAGATCTGTTGATAGGGACCTGGGATCTCCACCAATTGCTCGTGCTTGCCACGCTGCACGATTCGCCCCTGTTCGAGCACGAGGATTTGGTCGGCGTTCTTGATCGTCGTCAGGCGCTGGGCGATGACGAACGTGGTGCGCCCCTTCATCAGCTCCTGCAGCGCCTGTTGGATGATGAACTCGGTGCGCATGTCGACGCTCGCCGTCGCGTCGTCGAGGATCAGGATGCGCGGATCAATGAGCAGCGCACGGGCGATCGCCAGACGCTGGCGCTGCCCGCCGGAAAGGGTAACACCGCGCTCTCCTATCGGCATGTCGAAAGCCTCCGGCAGATTGCGGATGAACTCGTACGCCTGCGCCGCCTCCGCCGCCCGCTCGATCTGCTCCGTTGTCGCGTCGGGCCGGCCGTAGGCAATGTTCTCGGCGACGCTCGCCGAGAAGAGCAGCGATTCTTGCATCACGATGCCGATCTGCGAGCGGAGCGACTTGAGCTGCAGCTCCCGCACGTCAAAGTCGTCGACGCGCACCGCCCCGCGGCTCACGTCATAAAAGCGCGGGATCAGCGACACCAGCGTGCTCTTGCCGGCCCCGGTATGGCCAAGCAGCGCGACGACCTGGTCGGGCTCGGCCTCGAACGAGATGTCCTGCAGGATCCAGTCGTCGGTTGCGCGCGCCGCCGGATCGACGAGCGCGCGCCGTTCCGTCTCACTCGCCTCACCGTCTCCCTCCGGATGCTTGCTCGCCGCCGGCCTCGCGAAGCCGGAATCGGTGATGCGCTCGGCCACCGGCTGCCTGGGACCCGAAGCGCCCGCCGGGTTGGCGCCGTAGGAGAACCACACGCCGTCGAACGTCACTCGACCGTCCAACGGCGGCGCAGGCTTGGCGTCGGGAAGGTCTGACACCGGCGACTTGGCGTCGAGAATTTCAAAGAGCCGCTCGCCGGAGGCGATGGCGCGTGACACCCAGGCGATGATGAACCCGAGCTGCCGCGTCGGCTGCGCCAGGCGTGCCAGGTAGCTATTGAAGGCGAGCAGCGTCCCGATGGTGATGGCGCCGTTCATGACCTCGCGGCCACCGAACCAGAGAATGGCGATCGTGCCGATGCTGGCGACAAACAACATCAGCGGATAGACAAACGCCTGCAGGCGCGTCGCGGCGATGTTGCGCTCGAGGTAGCGCTGGTTCTCGGTCTCGAACTTGTTGATCTCGAACGGCTCGCGGGCGAACGCTTTGACGACGCGCACGCCGGTGACGTTCTCTTGGAGTACGGCGGTGAGCTGCGCCCACTGGCGCTGCATGCGGCTGTATAGCGGGCGCACGCGCGTCCCGTACTGCACCGCAGTGAAGCCCAAAAACGGCATCGTCACCAGCGAAAGCAGGGCAAGCTGCCGGTGCATCGAGAACATCAAGACCAGGATCGTCGAGTACAGCACAATCGTATTGACCGTCTGCAGCACACCCTGGCCGGTGAAAACGCGGGCGCTGTCGACGTCGGACGTCACGCGGCTCATCAGCTCGCCGGTCTTCGCTCGGTTGTGGTAGACGAATGACAGGTGTTGTAGATGGTCGTAGAGCGCATTGCGCAGGTCGTACGCCACCCGCTGCGAGACGAACTCGTTCAGGAACGACATCGAGAAGCTGAAAAGGCTGGCGGTCACGTTGACGGCCACCAACAGGCCGGCCGCGAAGACGAGAAACTGGGCGTCACGCTCGCCGATACCGCGGTCGATGACCTGCATGATGATGATCGGCTGGGTGAGGTTCAGGCCGGTCGCTGCCAGCAGGCAGACGTAGGCCAGACTGGTGTACAGCCGGTATTTATAGGCGAAGCGGAGGAGGCGCAACAGAATCTTCATTGGACGGTCCGGCCGGCGCGAGACGCCGCCGGCGCCGGGGACACTGCCGGTGTTGGCACGCTCGGTGGCGCCGGCGGCTCTACGGTGGCTGGTGGCGGCACGACCAGATGCGCTGCGGGATCTCGGCTTGGCACAAACGCCTCGGGCGAGAGCGGGACGTCGCGCCGATAGATGGGCATGCGGAGCACGACGCGTTGGTAGAGCGTTTGGAGCAAGAGGTAGACCATCGCGGCGATTGGTACGCCGAAGAGCGCGCCCCAGACGCCCGCGACCGACGCGCCGATCAGCACCGCGGCGAAGACGATCAGCGGGTGCAGGCCGACGCTCTCGCTCATTACCTTAGGCGCCAGGATGTTGACGACGACGAATTGGAGTACGAACAGCAAAACGAATACCAACCAGAACGCGCCGGGCGACTGTAGCACGGCGAGGATGAGCGGCGGCGCCATCGCCAGCATGGGCCCGACAAACGGGATCAACATGGCGATGCCGGCAAAGATGCCGATGACGAGCGCATAGTTGAGGCGCGCTACCTCCATCACGAGCGCCGTGCCGGTGCCGTAGATGGCGGCCTGGATGAGCTGCCCGCGGATGAACCCCCCGAACGTGCGCGACACGTGCTCGAGCGCGGCGGCGGCGTCTTCGCGATAGCGGGCCGGCACCACCTCAATGAGGAGCGAGGCAATCTTGTCGCCGTCGAGCATGAAGTAGAACGAAAGGATGAGCACCAGCATCGTCCTGAGCAGGCTGCCGACGACGGTGGTCGCCACGGTTATGCTGCTGGCCAGCAACAAGCTGCCGAGCGCTTCGGCGCGGACCGCGATGTTTCGGTAGAAGTCGGTCAGTTGGGCCTCAGGCAGGCCACGCTCGACGAGGTTGAGATGAAACTGGTCGGCACGCACTTGAAAATCGCGTGCCAGCGCCGGCATGCTGCGCGCGAGCTGCACGAGCTGCGCCACGACGACTGGGATGACGAGCACGCCGATGGCGACGAGAACGAGCGCGAGGCCGAGGTACACGACGCCCACGGCAATGGGGCGGCGCAACCCGACGCGTTGCAGCCGTCGCGCCAGAGGATCGAGCGCAAACGCCAGCAGCCACGCCAGAAAAAACAGCAGAATGACGTCCGCGAACCGACTCGCGACCTGCCACGCCCACCCGGCCAGCCATGCCAGGCTGATGACTGCCAGCAGGAGCAGCAAGCCACGGACCAGGGGGTCGCGTTCCAAAAAAGGTCCCCCTCCTTGCGACTCTATTGTAGGCGATTCTAGGCCGCGCACTCGGCGACGTGCCAGCAGATCCCGGCTCCAGACTCCACTACCAGTCACCCACGCGCGTGTCTCATCCGTTGTTTCAACTGGTATGCTGCGCCCCTGATGGTTGCTCAGACGACAGAAACGGCTGAACCGGCTGGCCCGCCCACACCGCCGGCCCACACGGCCGCGACCATGGCGGCCGGTGATGACGTGATCGATAGTGCGTCCCACTCCGGCGCGCCGGTGCTGGTAGCCGACGTCGGTTCTGTGTTTACCAAGGTCTATCTCATCGCCGACGTCGAAGGCGAGCGCCGATTGGTCGCCCTGGGGCGCGCGCCGACGTGCGGCGACGACGGGGAGCCGGCCGTGGCGGCGGCCCTCGCGCACGCGCTGGCGCAGGTGATGGACGTGACCGGAATGGCGCCGAACGCGTTGCCGGCGCGCCGCCTGCTCATGACCAGCGCCGCGGGGGTGCCGCGTATTGCGCTGGTCGCGCCGCGTGACGATGAGGTGCGCGCCGTGGCGGGTGCGCTGGAGAGCCTGCCGGTGCGGCTGCTCCCGCCACTGCTGCTGGAGGGGCCAGACGGCGAGTCGGAGCGCCTGCTCGGCCTGCTCGAAGCGCAGGCTCCCGACGCCGTGGTCATCGCCGGTGGCACGCGACCGGTGGGGGCGGATGCCGCCCGGCGTGCGCTGCACGTGCTCGCCCACGGCTTCGGCGCCGCGCTGCCCGTCGTCATCCTGACCGGCGATGAGGCGTTCCTGGCGGCGGCATCGGCGGCGACGCATGAGCTGCCGGTCCGACCGCGGACGACCGCGGCGGGGCCGGAACGCGTCAGCGCGGCCGTACAGCAGACGCTCGCCGGACTGGTCGACGCGCGGTTGCGCCAATGGTTGCGCCCGCATGGCGCGAATGGCGATGCGATGCGGGGAGTCGAACGGCCGCAGGAACGGCCCGGGGAGTGGCTGCGGGAAGCACCGCTCGCTTCGGCGGACGGGCTGTGCGCCGCGACCGAGCTGATCGCCGAGCGCTACGACGTCGACGTGCTGACGGTCGAAGTCGGTGCGGCGCACACACTGGCGGTGGCAGCGCGCGGCAACACCGGCCAGCGCCGCCTGGTGACGGTCGCGCGAGACGACCTTGGCACGCGCTTAGGTCGCCGGCAGGTGCTGCGCGAAGCCGGCGCCGCCGCCGTCGCCGGCTGGCTGCCGCTCGACGCGGAGGTACAGGCGTTGATGTCCGACGCCCGGCGAAGCCTCGCGGTGCCGGCCGCGCTGCCGGACACCGTCGAGCAGTTGCTGATCGAGCACGCGTTTGCCCGAGAATCGATCCGGTTGGTGCTGCGCGAGCTCGAGGCAGCGCTCGGGACCGCCGGGACAACCGACCGCGTGTTGCCCCAAGTAGACCTGGTGATCGGTACCGGCGGGGTGCTCGCGAGTGCGCCGCGGTTGGTGCAGGCTGCGCTGATGTTGCTCGACGCCGCCCAGCCGGAAGCGTTGACCCAGCTCGCGCTCGACCGTGCGACGGCGATGGCGCTGATCGGCCACTTGGGCGCGCACGAGGGGGCCGACGCGGTGCGCGCCGCGCTCGAGCGGGATTGCCTGCTCAATCTCGGGCTGTGCATCGCGCCGATGGGCACGGGCCGCGAAGGCGAGCCGGCGATCCGAGTCGAGGTCGTCTACAACAATCGTTCGCCGATGGCGGTCGACGTGGCCTACGGCGCGATCGAGATCGTCCCGCTGCCCCTGGGCGAGCGCGCTTCACTCAAGCTCTGGCCGGCCAAAGAGTTTGACGTCGGCCTGGGCAAAGGCAGCGCGGCGACGCCGCGCGCGGAGGTGGAAGGGAGCGCCGTAGGCATCGTCGTCGACGCCCGCGGCCGTCCGCTGGCGCTGCCGGATGCGCCGGAAAAGCGCCAGGCCAAGCTCCTGCAGTGGCTGCAGGCCATCCGTGCGTACCCACCGCTGTCGTTCATCCAGCCGCATCCATTGGGTGCGTGACAGATGACCGGCGACCCATCTGTGATCGCCGGTCGATGCACCGCCAACCGCCAACTGCCAACCGCCAACTGACTGCTAACAACTGACTACCGACGATGAGTTTGGCCCTGGAACTCGAACAGACCCAAGTCGATCACGCCGGCGCGGATACGCTGCCGGTCGCGGTGCTCGACTACCCCTCACGCCGGCCAGTGCTCGAGTGGGGCCGGCTGCGGCGTCGCCGTTGGTGGGGCGCGGTCTCCGCGCTGCCGATCGAGCTGCTCGTGCAGGCCGGCGCGCAGGTGAGCGCCGGCGACGTCCTGGCCCGCTTCGTCGAATTGCGCCGGGCGACGGCGGTGGATGTGGGGCCGGCGCTGGGACTCGCGCGTGAGCGCGCCGCAGCGTGTCTGGTGCGCGGCCCCGGCGAGATGGTGGCGGAGGGTGATGTGCTCGCCGAGCGGAAGTCGCTCGGTGGACTCCAGCGCCGCACGCTGCGCTCGCCGGCCACGGGCACGCTGCGCCACGTCGCTCATGACCTGGGCACGGCCTTCATTCAGCCGCTGGCGGTCGAGAGCCGGATCGCGGCGCATCTGGCGGGTACGGTCGTCGAGGCAGGCGATGGCGGCGTGGTGATCGAGGGCAGCGCGGTGGCGATTGCCGGCGCGGCCGGAGCCGGCCCCGCGGTTTCGGGTATCTTGATGCTCGCCGATCATCCCAACGCGCTGCCGAACGAGGCGGCCGGCGCGATCGTCGCCTGTGCGTTCAGCCTCGATGCCGGCGCCATCCGGCAGCTCGCCGATGCCGGCGCCGTGGCGATCGTCGCAATCGGCATGGATGAGACGGCGATCGAGAGACTGGGTTGGGACGACGTCTTGTGGCCGGAATCGGGGCGCGGCCGGACGCACGCTGCCCCACCGGCGCCGCCGCTGACGGTCGTGCTGCTGACGGCCTGCCAGGCCCAGGGTGCAGCACTGCATCCCGCCGTTTGGGAGGCGCTCCGTCCGCTGGCCGGGCGCCTGGCATCGGCCCTGGGCGCAGAGCCGGGCGCCTCACCCGAGCTGCTCATCCCCCTCGATACGGTCTCAGAGGATGCGACCGACGCCGTGACGGGACACGGCGGCGCCGGCCAGAACGGTGCGGTACCGCCCGATGGCTCATCCCGCGCTACGCCGGATGAAGCGGCCGGCGTGCTGCGCCCCGGCGTGCGCGTGACCGTGACGAGCGGTCGCGCCGAGGGCCTCAGCGGCGTCGCCGCTGCGACCAGCGCCGGTCCCCTTCGCCTGGCCTCGGAGATCCGCGCCGACGTGACCGAGGTCAAGTTCCCGTACGACGTGCGCGTGCGCGTACCGAACCTGCACCTACGAGTGGTGCCATAGGGTTCAGGGGTCAGGGCCCGGGGGGCCAGGGCGCGTTTTCGTTTGGGAGTTGGGAGTGGCCGCCCGAAGGGCAGGTGTGAGTAGCCGCGGCCCGTGCGCTACCGCCGGCCGTCGATCCAACTCACCGTCACGACACCGGCGAGCAGCGAGAGGCCGGCGCCGGCGATGGTGGCGAGCCAGACCAACGAGAGAAGCAGGCCTTCGAGCGCAAAGTTGCCGAAGGGAGACGGCGGCGTCGCAACGTCGATTCCGGGCTGCCGCATCAGATAGCTGATCGACCAGGCGAGCAACACGGCGGCGGTAGCACCGATCCACGCGTTGGCTCGCGAGATTGTGCCGGTTCGCGAGATCGTGCCGGCTGGCGCCACGGGCGCAGCAAGCGCTGCGTGCCCCCAGGTAGCAACCTGGGTGATTTCACGCCGCAACCGATAGCCGGCGTACGCTTGTCCCAGGGTGCCCGACCTTTCCGACTGGATCCTGTTGGCTGTTGCCTGCACCACCGTTTGTTCCTCCTGACGAAGCGACGGCAGCCATGCTCGTGGCTACTCGTCCATCTGTTCTATATGAACGCACGTTCTAACACAAAGTTGCACCGCGGTGCACCGGTGCCCTGGCATAATCCCGAGAGAGATGGGGGAACGTCAGTTGTTGGTCGTCGGCTTGATGTCGGGGACGTCGGCCGACGGCATCGACGCCGCGGTCGTCCGCGTCCCTGAGGTGCCTGACCTGGCCGGCGCGCGGCAGGCGGTGCATCACCACTACGCGTACACCGCCGCGCAGCGCCGGATGATTCACGGCTTGTTCGACACGCCGCAGGCGACCGCCGACGTGCTCTGCCGCGCGAACTTCCTACTCGGCGAGTGGTTTGCGGCGGCGGCGCTCGAGGCGATTGCTCGTGCCGGTGCGTCCCCGGCCGAGGTCGATCTCATCGGCTTGCACGGGCAGACGGTCTACCATTGCCCGCCGGCGGCTGCGAGCCGGTTCCAGCCGGCCGGCGCATCTACCGTCGACGACGCCGCGAATCCGGTTTGGCGCCAAGACGAGATGGGAGACGTGGCGTGCACGCTGCAGCTCGGCGAGCCGGCGGTGATCGTCGAGCGGTCCGGTGTGACGACGGTCGCAGACTTCCGCGTGCGTGACGTCGCGGCCGGCGGGCAGGGCGCGCCGCTGGTCAGCTACGTCGACGCACTGCTGTTTACCGACCGTCGCGCGCTGCGCGCCGTGCTCAATCTCGGCGGGATCGCCAACGTGACGATCTTGCTGCCATCGGGCGCAGGTCCCGCCGGCACGCATCGGTCGCTGGCATTCGACACCGGCCCAGGCAACATGGTGCTCGACTGGCTGGCGCACCGCCTGACGGGCGGCGAGCTCTGCTACGATGTCGGCGGGCATTTGGCGTCGCGAGGATCACTCGACGACGATCTGCTCGCCGTACTGCTCGACGATCCGTACTTCGCGGCTCCGCCGCCGAAGACCACCGGACGCGAGCGCTTCGGCGCGCCGTACGCCGAGCGCGTCCTTGGCCTCGCGACTGCTCGAGGCCTGTCGATAGAAGACACGCTGGCAACGGCGACCGCGCTGACGGCCGAGACGATCGCTCGAGGGATCGTAGCGGCCGTCGAGCACAGCTTCCCCACGGCGTCCGATGTCCCGCCGGAGATCATTGCCGGCGGTGGCGGCACGGCCAACTCGGCGCTGATGGCCGAGATCGCGCGCCGGCTGCCGCACGCGACGCTGACGACGCACGAGGCGTTCGGCATCGGCAACCAGGCCAAGGAGGCGCTCAGTTTTGCCCTCCTGGCGGCGGCGGCGGTTCGCGGACAACCCAACACGCTGCCTTCGTGTACCGGCGCATCACACTCGGTGGTCATGGGTAAGATTGTTCCCGGCGCCAACTATACGTCGTTGATGCGTACGTTGTTCGGGTAGACGGGAAGTCCAGGCGCACAACACCATGGCCGTGCGTGGCGTGATCGGAATCGATGGCGGGGGCACAAAGACGATGTGTGTGCTCGCCGCCGAGGACGGTGCCGAGCTGGCCCGCCACACCGGTGGACCTTCCAATCTGCAGACGATCGGCGCCCCGGCGCTCGAATCGCTGCTCGGTGAGATCATCGGCGGTGTACTGCGCCGGGCCAGGGGGAGTGTCGAGGTCGTGGGTATGTGCCTCGCGCTGGCGGGCGTCGACCGGCCGGAAGACCGGACGATGGTCGAGGCTATCGTCGGGCGGGTGATGGCGCCGTTGCACGGCGTGGCGAACTGGGGCTTCGGTGCCGGCGAGGCGGTGATCGTGAACGACGCCGTCGCGTCGCTGGTCGGCGGAACGGGTCGCCGGCACGGTGTGGTCATGGTTGCGGGCACGGGCTCGATTGCCTTCGGCATGAACGCACGGCGGGAACACTGCCGCGCCGGCGGCTGGGGCAACATCCTGGGCGACGAGGGCAGCGGCTACGCCATCGGCCTTGCCGGGTTGCGCGCCGTCTGTCGGGCGTGGGACCGGCGCGGACCGGCAACATCGCTGATGCAGACGATCTTGGACGCGCACCGTCTCCGGACCGCCACGGAGCTCATCCCCCTCGTTTACGGGCAGTGGGGTGTGCGCGAGATCGCGGCCGTTGCCCCGCTGGTGCTGGCGGCGGCCGGCGACGGCGAGAGCGGAGATCCGGTGGCGCAGCGCATCGCCGGCGAGGCGGCCGACGAGCTCGCCCTCGCCACGCTGGCGGTCATCCGCGCGCTCGAGCTCCAGACGGCGCCATTCGACGTCGTCACCGCCGGCGGCGTGTGGGCCGGATCGGCCTTCCTTCGAGAGCGTTTCGCCGCGATGGTACGTCGTGAGGCACCGCCGGCGACGATCAGCCTTCCTCGGAACGAGCCGGTGATCGGCGCGGTGCTGCTGGCACGTGAAGCGGCCGGAGCGGTGAGCCTTGGCTAGCCGAAGGGCCGTTGATGGCGCCGGTCAGACAGACGAAATTCGAACGGCGAATGACGATGGGGGCCGAGGTGGGGCAGACGCCCTTGCTCAACCGCGCGTGGCAGACGACCGGCAGACGACCGAGCAGCGCAACCCGGCGGCGATCGCGATCGATCGAGCCTCGACACGCGAGATTTTGGAGGTCATCAACCAGGAGGATGCGCGCGTGCCGGCCGCGGTGGGGGCGGCGCTGCCGCAGATCGAGCGTGCGGTCGAGGCGATCGTCGCGCGCTGGCGGCGTGGCGGCCGGCTCTTCTACTTCGGGGCGGGGACGAGCGGCCGGTTGGGCGTGCTCGACGCCTCAGAGTGCCCACCGACGTTCAGTTCGCCGCCAGAGTTGGTGCAGGGGTTCATCGCCGGCGGTGACAGCGCACTGCGCCGCTCGATCGAAGGGGCTGAAGATCAGCCCGAGACAGGCGCGGCCGACGTCGCACGGGCCGGCGTCGGGCCGGACGATGTCGTGGTGGGGATCGCCGCGAGTGGCACGACGCCCTACGTCATCGGTGCGCTCGGGGCGGCACGCGGGCGCGGCGCGCTCACGGTAAGCGTGACGTGCAACCGGGGCGCGCCGCTCGCTGGGTACGCCGACATTCCCATCGAAGTCGAAGTTGGGTCGGAGGTGATCGCCGGCTCGACGCGCCTTAAGGCCGGCACCGCGCAGAAGCTGGTGCTGAATATGCTCACGACCGCGAGCATGATCCGCTCGGGCAAGGTCTACGGTGACTTGATGGTCGATCTGACGGCGAGCAACGCCAAACTGCGCCGGCGCGCCGTACGGATCGTCACCACGGTGGCGGGAGTTCCCGAGTCGGAGGCGGTGCGCCTGTTGGAGGCGGCGGGGTACCGCGCCAAACCCGCTATTGTGATGGCGCTTGCCGGGTGCGGCGCCGCCGAAGCCGACCGACGGCTCGCGGAGGCAGGTGGCACGTTGCGCGCGGCGCTCGAATCCATACCGACACGAACCTCGAAAACACCTGCGCAATGAAACGTCCCCACGTGATCGTCGAGACCAACTATGACGCGATGAGCCGGCGCGTCGCTGCGTTGATCGACGCCGCCATTCGCGTAAACCCCAACATCGTGCTTGCGCTGCCGACCGGCGGCACGCCGATCGGCACGTACGCGGCGCTGGTCGATCTTCATCGCCGCACCGGCACCGACTGGTCGCGCGTCACGACGTTCAATCTCGACGAGTACCTCGGCGTCGCCCCCGACCATCCGGAGAGCTACGCGCATTTCATGCAGCAGCACTTGTTCTCTGGCGTGAACCTGCCGCCCGAGCGGCGCCATCTGCCAAACGGCCTGGCGCCCGATCCGCAGGCAGAAGTAGCGTGTTACGAAGCGGCGATCGAGGCCGCCGGCGGCCTCGACCTGGCGGTGCTCGGCGTCGGCACCAACGGCCACCTGGGGTTCAACGAGCCGGGCGATCATCTGACGGCCGGCACGCACATCGCCACGATCGCCGAGGACACGTGGCGCCGCAACTTCCCACACCTGGCGCGGGAGGTACGCCCTGGGCAGCACGGGCAGCCGGGGCGATCTGGAACGCCGGCAGAGCGACCATTCCGTCAGGCGTACACGATGGGCATCGGCACGATCCTGCAAGCGCGAGCCATCATTCTGCTTGCCGGCGGCACGAGCAAGCGCGCGATCCTGAGGGCAGCACACGACGGCCCGGTGACGACGCGCAACCCCGCGTCGTTCCTGCAGTTACACCGCAACGTGACGCTGCTGCTGGATCGGGAGGCAGGAGAGGAAGCGTGAAACGTGAACGACTTTGCTCACGTTTCACGCTTCACTCGAGTACAGGCAATTGTTCCGGTTTCTTCTCCGCTCACCCTGAGCCTGTCGAAGGGCGCGTCCGGCCCGCCCTTCGACAGGCTCAGGGTGAGCGGGAGAGCCGCCGGGATTTTTGCCTGCACCCCTTCACTCCTCCGCTTCCGGTTCCTCTTCGAGGCGCTCCATTCGTTCTGAAGCGGTGACGCCGATGAGACGGATGACGTTGCCGAGAACCTGCTTGGACGCGGCGACAAGGC
>JACQGX010000418.1 GCA_016199265.1 Chloroflexota bacterium
CCTCAAGGCTGGCTGGAGCGAGCCCAACCTCCGCCACGTTCTTGCCCAGTGAATTAAGATGCGATTGCCCTGTGACGGAGTGACCCCGCCGGGGGCTGAAGCCGCCCGGCTACGTGAACCAAGCCAGCTCAAGCAGGCTCCCAGAGGGCGCTTGAGCGTCCTTCGCCGACTCAGCCGGGCGGCTTCAGCCCCCGGCGACGGTGGCGACCGCACCATCCCGCTCGGTTTGCTGACTTTGGGACAGTCTCTTCGTCCCGTGTCCCTATCGCCGTGGCATACTTCGTGCCGGCCGCAGAGCTGCACAGCACAAAGCTGCACAGCACAAGAAGAGAGCGCATAGAGCACGATGGCAAACAGATGGGTGGGTGCCGCGGCTGGCCTGATCGGCGGCCAGGTCGCGGGTCGGGTGTTGGCCGTGTTTCTCAACTCCAGCGCCGGCGAGCGGTTGATGGCGACCGTCGACCGGCGCCACCTTACGCCGCTCGAGCACCGGGTGCTGGTAGTGAGATGGTCGGGGAATATCGGCAAAGCGCTGAGCGCCGCCGCCGCGGCGCTGGCGGTGCTCTGGGGCGGTGAGCCGGAGCGAGGCGTGAGGTTGAGTCGAAGCCAGATGGGCAGGCGGGAAATCGATTGGGTGCAGGTGCTGCAGCGCACCGCCGAGATGATGCTCGCGTTGGGTGCGATCTTCAAAGTCGTCGGCGAGTTCCTGGAGGACCGGCAGAAAACGGCGGCCGAAACCGAACGTGCCGCGGCGAAGCGGCTGGCGTGATGGAGTCGTGATCAAGTGGTGATCAGGTGGTGATCCCACCGACCACGACATGATCACGACTTGATCACGACATGATCACCACCTGACAACGACTCGATCACGCCTCACCCTCCCGCGCCTTACGCGCCAGGTCGGCCGCCGTCTTGCGGCACGTCGCCGTTTTCAGCACGGCATCGCGGGCGGTGTTGGCCAGGCCGGCCCAATCCCCCCAATCCGGCTGGCCGCGGCGGCGCGCACCCTCGGCGCGCGCCAGCTTGTTGAGCTCGGCCACGGCACGGTTGGCGATCGCCGCCAGCGTAAGCGCAGCGTGTTCCGGGCTCTCCGCGGTTGCGACGCCCCGAATGGCGTCGTCGACCTCCTTGGGAATCGGTCGGAGCTCCTCGCTCCCAGCCGTCTCGCTCATCGTGCTTCGTATGGTAGCGCGCACACCGGTTTTCGTGCGGGGGAAGCTACCGCACCATCGTCGTGGCCGCGCCGGACGTTATGCTTCATCATGACCTGGCCGGCCTCGTTTCTCCGGCCTCGTTTCTCCGGCAAAGGACAAGACTGCGATGTGGCGCTCCAGCCGTGTTTCTGTGATTTTTCCCACCTACAACGAGCGCGATTCGATTTACGACGCGATCTGCGAATTCCTGGCCACGGGCTACGTCGACGAGGTGGTGGTTATCGACAACAACGCGGCACCTGGCACGGCCGATGAAGTGCGGCGCACGCCGGCCACGCTGGTGCACGAGCCGAAGCAGGGCTACGGCAACGCCATCCGGCGTGGCTTCAAGGAGGCGACCGGCGATTTGCTCATCGTCGCCGAGCCCGACGGCACGTTCCGCGGCCACGACGTCGTGAAGCTGCTCGCCTATTCGGACGATTGTGATGTGGTTTACGGTAGCAGAACACACCGCGAGTTTATCTGGCACGGAGCCAACATGGGGTTCTTCCTGCGCTGGGGGAACTACGCCGTCGCCAAGCTGATGGAATTCCTGTTCAACAGCACCACGCTCAGCGACGTCGGGTGTACGATGCGCCTCATCAAACGCAGTGCGCTCCAGCAGATCGAGCTCGATTTCCGGGTCGGCGGCAGCTTCTTTGGCCCGGAGATGATGCTGCTCTCGCTCATGAGCGGCCAGTCGATGGTGCAAGTCCCGGTGAATTACACCAGGCGGGTCGGCGAGTCGTCGGTCACGGGCGACCCGGTAAAGGCGGTACGCCTCGGTCTGCGCATGATTGCGTTGATCCTGGAATACCGCCTCCGCTCGCTCGTCAATCGCCGCCAGTTCCGCTCCTACGGCGCGGCCCAGACGACGCGACGCTACTCGAAGCCGTAGGCGGCGGGAGTGCGAGACTGTCCCAAAGTCAGTAAACCGAGCCGGATGGTGCGGCCGCCACCACCGCCGGGGGCTGAAGCCGCCCGGCTGAGTCGGCGAAGGACGCTCAAGCGCCCTCTGGGAGCCTGCTTGAGCTGGCTTGGTTCACGTAGC
>JACQGX010000419.1 GCA_016199265.1 Chloroflexota bacterium
GCATGGAACGGACGGGTACGTCGAGATCCTGCCCTAGCCGGCCAGCCCGACAGGTAGCCGGGCGGCACGTGGTCGGTCAGCCAGACGCCGTTGGCGGCCTGGTAGAAAGCGTGGCCGGCCGCGTGCATGGCCGCGGCGTCCACCGTCAGGATGACGGGCGCCTCGCGGCGCGCGCCCACCTGGGTCGTGGTCGCCGGGGTGGCGGGCGCACCAGGTTGACGCGCACATCGCGAGGAACTCCGCCACCTTCTCCTCGTCCCAGTCCGGCCCCGGGTCGAGCCAGAGAGTTTATTGGGCATAAAGCCACCCCGACCATCTTGGAAGGGCCGTTACGCAGGCGCGGACCGGCCCTTCCTTCTCTGCCGGCCCCCGGATCCCGACGTAGCGTCCGCGCGTGCGGTGTGGAGACGAAGCGAGCCGTCGCGCACCCCTCGATGCGGTCTCGGAAGTGGCTCTCAGGTCGCGGGCCACCGAGGTGGTCTCGGCCTCCGCATGGGAAGCGCGGAGTCGAGCAGCACCTGGAGGGATGGTCGCACGCGGACGGGCCGATCGGAACCAAGCCCGCCGAGACAGGGGGAGGTCACCGGGCAGTCGAGAGGAAGCCGGCGAGGCTCTCGAGCGTCTGGCCTCAGTCCATCTCCATCGACGACATCGCCTCGCGGAAGGCAGCGAGTTCTGCGTCAGAGGCGTCGAGGGGCGTCGAGCGTAGGGTCAGCAGCGTGCCGCGGCCGATTCCGGCGTGCCGCTCCAGGGTCACGGTGGTGGCGATACGCGCCCCCACCTCGGTGAACTGCCAGAGCGCCCAGGTCTCGGGGACCTTGGGCCCACGGAAGCCGCAGAAGAACGTACCTCCGACGCGCAGGTCGAGATCGGCGGTTACCGGAGGCGGAGGGGATGCTCAGGATGATCGACAGGCACGCAGTACAGCAGATGCTGACGGCCGGGGTCCGTATCGGAGAGGTAGCCCGGCATTTCGAGGTTTCGCGGCGCACGATCGAGCGGATCCGGGGTGCTGGTAAGGAACGTGTCACCGGCCGCCATTCGGTCCGATCTGGGTGCTAGGTAGCGTTCGCGGATGGCGCGGGAGTTGGATCAGGACGAGCTGATCGAGCGGTGGACGCTGATCGGCGACGATCTGGAGCGGGTGGCGAGCAAGCGCTCGGCGGCCAAGCTGGGTTTTGCCTTGTTGCTGAAGTTCTTCGCCGCGCATGGACGGTTCCCCCGCGGACGCAGTGAGCTGCCGTCTGCGGCGGTGGAGTTCGTGGCCAAGCAACTGCGGGTTCCGGCGTCTGATCTGGGGTTTTACGACTGGTCGGGGCGCAGCATCGAGCGCCACCGCGCCGAGATCCGTGAAGCGCTGGGGTTCCGTGAGTGCTCGGTGGCCGATGCCGACAAGCTCACCGATTGGCTGGTCACGAACGTGACTCAGGCTGAACGCCGGGCGGATCAGGTGCGTGCCGACTTGCTCATGCAGTGTCGCGAGGAAGGCATCGAGCCGCCCACACCGGGGCGTGTCGACCGGATCGTGCGCTCGGCGCTGCACCAAGGTGAGCAGCTGTTGTTCGCTCGGATCACTGCCCGATTGTCGACCGAGGTGTGTGCGCGGTTGGATGCGCTGGTCACTGTGGTGCCGGATGACCCTGGCGAGCACCTCGATGAGCGGGACGTGCTGGCGTGGGTCAAGGCCGATCCGGGTCGGTTGAGCCTGAACACGATGCTGGACGAGATCGCCAAACTCGAAGCGATCCGTGCCCTGCAGCTGCCGGACGGCTTGCTGGGCGAAGTCGCCAGCAAAGTGATCGCAGCCTGGCGGGCGCGTGCTGCGGTGCAAGCCCCGAGCCACCTACGCGAGCTCGCCCCGGAGGCGCGCTGGACGCTGCTGGCGGCGTTGCTGGTGCTGCGGCAGCAGGAGATCACCGACAACCCGGTGGAGCTGCTGATCTCGACGGTGCACACCATCGGTGCCCGCGCCGACCGGCGGGTGACCGAGGAGATGGTGAGCTCGTTCAAGCGGGTCCGCAACAAGCAGCACATGCTCTACCGGGTGGCCGAGGCCGCCGTGGATCGGCCCGACGAGACGGTCCGCGACGTAGTGTTCCCGGTCGCCGGTGGCGAGCAGACACTGCGCGACGTGGTCGCCGAGTTCAAAGCCTCCAGCCCGCAGTTTCGTAAGAACGTGCAGGTCAAGCTGCGGGGATCGTATTCCCACCACTACCGGCGGGGGCTGCTGAAGCTGGTGCAGACCCTGCAGTTCCGGTCCAGCAACACCATGCATGCCCCGATCATCGACGGCATCGACCTGGTGCGTCGCTACGCCGACTCGACTGCGCAGACCTACCGCCGCAGCGAACAGGTGCCTGTCCGTGGCGTGGTGTCCGGGGACTGGCTGGAACTGCTCTACCGCGGTGAGGCGGCCACCAGTCGGGTGCAGCGCAGCGTCTACGAACTGTGCCTGTTCACCGCGCTGCGGGAACGCCTGCGCTGCAAGGATATCTGGGTCGAGGGCGCGGACAAGTGGCGCAACCCCGACGCCGACCTGCCCGCCGACTTCGAGACCCGCCGCCTCGAGCACTACCGAGCACTGGCCAAGCCGCTGGATCCGGCGGAGTTCATCGAGCCGCTGCAGGCGCAAATGCGCGAGGAATTGCTGGCTCTGCAGCAGGCACTGCCGAGCTGCGACTGGTTGCGGATCACTGACAAGCGCGGCGGTCAGATCACGCTGAGCCCGCTGGAGGAGGCACCCGAGCCACGCAACCTCCGCCGGCTCAAGGCCGAGGTCGGCCGCCGCTGGGGGTTAGTGCCGCTGCTGGACATGCTCAAAGAAGCCGCCCTGCGGGTCGGGCTGCTGGAACACTTCGCCCCAGCCGGAACGCGGGAAAGCATGGACCGCAGCGAGCTGGCCGAAAAGCTCATCCTGTGCCTGTTCGGCTACGGCACGAATATCGGGCTGCGCTCCATCGCCGGCGGCGAGCACGGCCACACCGAGGACGAGCTGCGCTATGTACGCCGCCGCTACCTCTCCGCCGCCGGAGCACGCTCATTCGCCGCCGCCATCGCTAACGCCACCTTCACGGCCCGCCAGACGGCGATCTGGGGTGAAGGCAGCTCGGCAGTGGCCTCAGACTCGACCCACTTCGGCGCGTTCGATCAGAACCTGTTCACCCAGTATCACGTGCGCTACGGCGGCCGCGGCGTGCTGATCTACTGGCACGTGGACAAGAAGTCCGTGGCCATCCATTCCCAGCTGATCTCGTGTACCGCATCTGAAGTGGCGGCGATGATCGAGGGCGCGATCCGGCACGGCACCGACATGCAGCTCGAAGCCAACTACGTCGACTCCCACGGCCAGTCCGAGATCGGGTTCGGCCTGACCCGGCTCCTCGGCTTCGACCTGCTACCGCGACTTAAACGCATCAACGTCACCAAGCTCTACCTGCCCGACGCCGACACGCGCGGCCAGCTCGCCGACCTGGCCCCGGTGCTCTCGCGGCGCACACCGATCCGGTGGGAACTCATCGCCCAGCAGTACGATCAGCTCATCAAATACGCCACCGCTATCCGTGCTGGCACGGCCTCCACCGAGGCGATCCTGCGCCGGTTCACCCGCGCAGCCACCCACCCGACCTATCAGGCGATGCTGGAGGTCGGCCGCGCCCAAAAGACCAACTTCTTGTGCCGCTACCTGCGTGACCGTGACCTGCAGCGGGAAATCAACTCCGGGCTCAACGTCGCCGAGAACTGGAACCGCGCCAACGCCGAAATCTTCTACGGCAAGGCCCGCGACATCGCCTCCAACCGCCGCGACGAGCAGGAAATGAGCGTGCTGTGCCTGCACATCCTGCAAGCCGCCATGGTCTACGTGAACACCCTCATGCTCCAAGACGTGCTCGCCGAAGACGAGTGGTCCCAGCTGCTGACCAGCGAAGACTACCGCGGGCTCACTCCGTTGACCTGGGCGCACGTGGCCATGCACGGCGAATTCAAACTGAACATGAACAGCCGCCTCGACCTCGGCCACACCAGTCCGTAAGCGGATCGGCTTGCGTGCGTGCGGGCGGGTTCTCGTTCGGCGGTGTGGGCGCCCCAGGGCGGTGACGGCCAGAAGCAGGTCCTAGAACTCAGCACGCTTCCGGGTGTCGAGAATGTGGCGCTGGCTCCGTCCCAGGGACACCAGCGGCCACGACGGGCCGCGCGACGAAGAAGGAGAACCACCATGATCAAACGGATGGACCACGTGGGCATCGTCGTCGATGATCTCGCGGCCGCGACTGAGTTCTTCGTCGAGCTCGGACTCGAGCTGCAGGGCGAGGGGCCGGTCGAGGGCCGGTGGGTGGATCGCGTCGTGGGGCTCGACGGCGTCCGGGCAGAAATCGCGGTCGTGCAGACCCCGGACGGCCATGGACGACTCGAGCTGACGAAGTTCCACACGCCCTCGAGCCAGGACGACAACCGGCACGCGCCGGCGAACACACCGGGCATCCGCCATGTCGCATTCGCCGTCGAAGACATCGACGCCGTCGCCGCCGACCTGCGAGCCCGCGGCGCGGAACTCGTGGGCGAGCTGGAGCGCTACGAGGACAGCTACCGGCTCTGCTACGTCCGCGGCCCGGAGGGGATCATCGTCGAACTGGTGGAGCAGATCAGCTAACGGTCCGTCGCGGCCGACCTGCGACCAACCAGAGCGATCCGACTCGCGTTCCGCACGCGGATCCTCTTGCGGGAGGTCGGTGTGGCGCCCCGCAGCGGCCGCATGGTACTCGAACCGGCCGTCGGAGACAATGAGTTTCCTTCCGCCATCAGTCACCACCGTCGAGCGCGCAAGCCCGATGGGACGCTGGGCGGACCAAGAAAACGACAATGGGAGGGATAACCGTGCAACCGAACGAGATCACCGAGGTTCTGAACCGACCGATCAGCCAAGAACTGTTGGCCCGCGACCTGACCCGCTTGGCCTACGTCGCCAAGGACGGCACCCCCCGCAATGTCCCGATCGGGTTCACCTGGAACGGCTCGGAGATCGTCATGTGCACTGCGAAGAACGCCCCGAAGCTCCCGGCCCTGCGCAAGAACCCGACGGTTGCCCTGACGATCGACACCGAGGTGCACCCGCCCAAGATCTTGCTCATCCGCGGTCGGGCCGAGCTGGACGTCGTCGATGGCATCCCGGACGAGTATCTCGAGGCGAGCGGCACCTACGAGATGACGCCCGAGCAACGGGTCGACTGGGAGGCGGAGGTGCGTTCGCTCTACGACGGCATGGTCCGGATCGTCGTGACCCCGACGTGGGCGAAGCTGATCGACTTCGAGACGACTCTGCCGAGCGCGGTCGAGGAGCTGGTCCGGCAGCGGGACGAGCGTCAGCGCGCCTGAGCGCCGCGCGGTCGCCCGCGTTGGGTGGATCGCCCACGCCTCAACCCCACCGCGGTGCGCGGACAAGGCCTACTCCTGCCGGCCGCACCGGGTGCCGATCGAGCAGCGGCGATCCGACGCGGCTGGGTCTGGCTCACCACCGTGCCCTTCGCGCCTCGGACGCGAAGCGGCTCCCTGTGCCCATCTGTGGCGCCGCGGAGTGCGCGGAGTCTTTGAAGTCCGCCAGGAAATGTCTCGGTGGGATGTCGAGAACCCGCGCGCGGCTCCGTCCCCGGAGTGAACACGGCACAATGGGCCGTACCGCACTAAACCGCACTAAGGAGAACATGATGGCCAAGTACCTGCTGCTCAAGCACTACCGGGGCGCGCCGGCATCGGTCAACGACGTGCCGATGGACCAGTGGACGCCGGAGGAGCTTTCGGCCCACGTGCAGTACATGGAGGACTTCGCCGCTCGGCTCGAGGGCACCGGCGAGTTCGTCGACAGTCAGGCGCTCTCCCCGGAGGGCACGTTCGTCCGCTACGACGGCGAGGGGCGGTCGCCGGTCACCGACGGCCCGTTCGCGGAGACCAAGGACCTGATCGCCGGCTGGATGGTGATCGACGTCGAGACCTACGAGCGGGCGCTCGAGCTGGCCGGCGAGTTGTCCGCGGCTCCGGGTGCGGGTGGGAAGCCGATCCACGAGTGGCTCGAGGTGCGCCCGTTCCTGGCCGCGCCCCCGACCATCACGGAGTGACGCACGGTGGACGAGGCCCTGCTGCGGACCCTCACCCCCACCGTGATTGGCATCCTCGTCCGTCGCGGAGCCGACTTCGCGGCGGCCGAGGATGCCGTGCAGGACGCCCTGGTCGAAGCGGTGCGCGTGTGGCCGGATGATCCGCCGCGGGACCCCAAGGGCTGGTTGGTCGCCGTGGCGTGGCGTAAGTTCCTCGACGCCGCCCGCGCCGATACCTCCCGGCGGCGGCGCGAGGTGCTCGTCGAGGGCGAGCCCATGCCCGACCCGGGCGAGGTGGTGGACGACACGCTCCAGCTGTACTTCCTGTGCGCGCACCCGTCCCTGACACCGGCTTCGGCCGTCGCGCTCACGCTGCGCGCGGTCGGCGGTCTGACCACGCGGCAGATCGCGCAGGCCTACCTCGTGCCGGAGGCGACCATGGCCCAGCGCATCAGCAGGGCCAAGCGGACCGTCTCGGGCGTTCGGTTCAACCAGCCCGGTGACGTCGCCACGGTGCTGCGCGTGCTCTACCTCGTCTTTAACGAGGGCTACTCCGGCGACATCGACCTCGCCGGCGAGGCGATCCGGCTCACTCGCCAGCTGGCGGCCAAGGCCAAGCATGAGGAGGTGGCGGGCCTGCTCGCGCTCATGCTGCTCCACCACGCACGGCGCCCGGCACGGACCCGCCCCGACGGTAGCCTCGTGCCTCTCGCCGAGCAGGACCGCAGCCTGTGGGACACCCGCCTGATCGCCGAGGGCGTCGACGTGCTCCAGGCAGCCCTCACCCGCGACCGCCTGGGCGAGTTCCAGGCCCAAGCCGCCATCGCCGCGCTCCACGCCGACGCCCGGACGGCCGAGGAGACCGACTGGGTGCAGATCGTCGAGTGGTACGACGAACTGGTGCGCCTCACCGACAGCCCGGTGGCCCGCCTCAACCGGGCCGTCGCGGTCGGCGAGGCCGACGGCCTGCGGGCCGGCCTGGCCGCCCTGGCGGGGCTCGACCCCGCCCTGCCCCGCCACGCCGCCGTCGCGGCGTACCTACACGAGCGTGACGGTGACCCAGTGACCGCAGCACGGCTCTACGCCGAAGCTGCCCGATCGGCGCCCAGCCTCCCCGAACGCGACCACCTCACGCGACAGGCCGCACGGCTCAACGCGCAGCTGCGCAGTTGAGCGGCGGGCGGCAGGCATTCACCGACCCGATAGGGACGGTCTGCTCACCCTGTTGGCTGGCCGGACCGCGTCACTTGCCGTTCAAGAGGCCGATATCCCGTGCTCCTCGCTCCTGACCAGCGATCACCGCAAGAGGAACCCCAACCGGACACCCGGCACCAATCGCGCGAACGGATTGTGAACTGGACCTGCGGTGTCTCACATAGGTAGTCCGATGAAAATCTCACTTGTCGGGGGCTAACCGTACGCTCCGCGACCATGAGCGAGACGATCATTGGCTACGCCCGCTGTTCCACCGACGAACAGGACCTCACCGCCCAACGCCAGCGCCTGGCCGAGCTCGGCGTCGCCGCCGAGCGGATCTAGCTCGACCACGGGCTGACCGGAACCACCCGCGCACGGCCAGGCCTCGATCAAGCACTCGCCGCGGTGCGACCGGGCGACACGCTCGTGGTACCCAAGCTCGACCGACTCGCCCGCTCCGTACCGGACGCCCGCGCCATCGGCGACGCGCTAACCGAGCGCGGCATCAAACTTTCACTCGGCGGACAGGTCTACGACCCGGCCGATCCGATGGGCAAGATGTTCTTCAACATCCTGGCCACCTTCGCCGAATTCGAAGTCGACCTGCTGCGCATGCGTACCCGCGAAGGCATGGCCGTCGCCAAGGCAAAGGGAAAGCTTCGCGGCAAACAACCCAAGCTCAGCCCAAAGCAGCAGACCGAACTGCGCCGGATGCACGGCACCGGCGAGTACAGCATCAACGATCTCGCCGAGCTGTTCTCCATCGGCAGGCCACCGTCTACCGGACCCTGCAGCGCAATGGCGGCCGGTGACACGTTCCTTACCGGCTCCCCGATCCGCAAGGAGCCGGCGGTCGAGGGGGCGGAGGACGCAGTGGCCCGCTGGAAGCGAGGGGTCGGGCGGCCACCTGTGCCGGCCACGGTCCGGGAGCGGATGCGGGCGCTCATCGCGGAGGACCCGGAGGCGCCGCCGCTGGAGGTGCTGCGCCGGCTCCGGGAGGAGGGGCACCGGCTGGGGGAGAGCACGTTCTACCGGCTGCACCGGGCGGAGCGGGAGGGGCTGCCCAAGGAGCTGATGGTGCGCTTCGAGGGGGTGGCCGGGGATTCCAGCGGCTCCGGTACATTCGACAGCCGGAATGGGGCCTACGCCGCGACGCCCTCGGCATCCATTCCCTGAGCAGGTTGGAGGATGGGGGGCGGTGCGGGTCCTCGTGACGGAACGGCACCTCGAACACACCAGCGAACCCACCCTGCGCGATCTCAGCGAGGCGCTCATCGCCGTCTACGGCACCGACTACGGGCTCCACAGTCCGACCTGGATCTCCCGGTTCACCGACATGACCCGGCAGGCCGCCGCCTACCGCGACGGACGGGTCCTGCTGGCCGGCGACGCCGCACACGTGCATCCCCCGGAAGGTGGACAGGGCCTCAACCTCGGCGTGCAGGATGCGGTGAATCTGGGATGGAAGCTGGCCCAGGTGGTCAAGCGGACCTCGCCGGAGAGCCTCCTCGACACCTACCACGCCGAGCGACACCCCGTGGCTGCTCGCGTGCTGCGCAAGACGATGGCGCAGATCCCGCTCCGCCGCCGAGACGACCGCAACAAGGCCTTGGCCGAGACCATGTCCGAGCTGCTGAGCATGGACGAGCCTCGCAAGCGGTTCGCCGCGATGATGTCCGGTCTGGACATTCAGTACGACCTCGGTGAGGGGCACGCGCTCGGACGCCGTATGCCCGATCTCGACCTGGTCACCGCCGACGGCCCGCTGCGGGTCTTCACCCTGCTGCATGATGCCCGTCCGGTGCTCCTCAACCTCGATGAGCCCGGCGGCCTCGACATCTCCCCATGGGCGGACCGGGTTCAGTTGATCGACGCTGAATACGTCGGTACATGGGAGCTTCCGGTACTCGGCGCGGTCCCTGCTCCCACCGCCGTGTTGATCCGGCCCGACGGATACGTGGCCTGGGTGGGAGACCGAACCCCCCTGGGGCTCCATGACGCGCTAACCACCTGGTTCGGACCACCCACTGCCGCGTAGCTCATTCTGTTAGGAGTTCTTACTCCGCGGTCACGAAGTTGAGAACCCTACCGGGAACGTAGATGGTTTGGGCGACCCGGCGGCCTTCAAGAAGACGGGTGACGCGCCGCGATGCAGTTGCTTGTGCGAGCACGGTCTCCTGGTCCGCATCGACGGGCAAGCTGAGGCGATCGCGTATCTTGCCGTCCACCTGGACCACCACGACGACGCTATTGACGGCCACGAGCGACTCGTTCGCTTCGGGCCAACGCTGCGCATGAATGCTGTACGCACCGCCGAGGGTTGCCCAACACTCTTCGGCAAGATGGGGCATGACCGGCGCCACTAAAAGAAGAAGCGTCCGAACCGCCTCCCGCCATGCGGCAGTGTCACGCACGTCTCCGGCTAGTTGTGCCAATTCACGGACGTAGCTCATCAGGGCTGCGACGGCTAGGTTGAAGCGGAAGCGATCAAAACTCTGAGTGACGGACGCTATCGTGCGGTGGGTGAGTTGCCTCAGTTCGCTTGAAGGCCAACCGTCCGCGAACGGGCCAACTGGTTCGTCGAGCCGCACGCCAGACTCCTGGACCATCGCCCAGATGGGACGGGCGAAGCGCAGGAGTCCCGTAACGCCGTTGTCGGTCCACTCACCGCCCTGCTCCCATGGGCCTAGGAACATCAAGTAGGCGCGGAGCACGTCTGCACCGAAACGGCTCACATACTCGTCCGGCACGATTGCCTGGCTGGTCGACTTGCGCAGCTTGGCCCCGCCGGCGGTGATCAGGCCCTGACTGAATAGCCGAGTGAACGGTTCGTCAATGGCGAGTACCCCGGCGTCGCGGAGCGCCTTCACCATGAAGCGGGCGTACAGCAAATGGAGGATGGCGTGCTCGGCGCCACCCATGTATTGATCTACCGGTAACCAGTGTTTAGCCGCCCCCCGGTCCCACGGTCCCTGATCGTCGTTGGGGCTGACGTGGCGCAAGAAGTACCAGGATGAGTCGACAAACGTGTCCATCGTGTCGGTGTCACGAGTGGCAGGACCACCGCACGTTGGGCACCTCGCGTTCAGGAAACCAGCATGGCGGCGCAAGGGCGACTCGCCCGTTGACGCGAACTCGACGTCCTCGGGCAACACGACCGGCAGCTCATCTTCCGGCACCGACTGCTCGGCGTGGATGGGACAGTAAACGATCGGAATCGGCGCGCCCCAGTAACGTTGCCGGGAGATCAGCCAGTCGCGCAGACGGTAATGGACGGCCGGCTTGGCGAATCCGCGCGCCTCGCCGAATGCGATGATCTTCTCGATGGCCTCTCTCGAAGGCGTACCGTCGAAGGGACCAGAGTTCACCATCATGCCCGGTCCGGTGTAGGCGTAGTCCATCGCCCCGCCTTGCCAGCCGGGCGGCGTGACCACGGTCACGGTCGGGAGGTCGAACTCCTTGGCGAAATCGAAGTCGCGCTGGTCGTGACCTGGCACGCCCAGCGCCGCACCGGACCCGTAGGTGGGCAGAATATAGTCCGCGACCCATACCGGTAGTCGCTCGCCGTTGAACGGGTTGATCGCGTGGGCACCGATCGATACCCCGGTGACGTCACGCTGGGCCGAAGCTCGTTCGATCTCACTCGTGTTGCGCGCGCGCTCGGCATAGGCTTGGACCTCTTCCCGCCGCGCCGGCGCGCACAGCTTGTCGACGAGCGGGTGCTCGGGAGCCAGTACGACGAAAGTCGCCCCATAGACTAGGTCCGCGCGCGTTGTGAACACCGGGATGGGCGAGCCGTCTTCGGCTTCCAAAGTCAGCTCGACGCCTTCGGTGCGGCCGATCCAGTTCCGTTGCATCTGGATGACCTTCTCTGGCCACTCGACCTTCGAGAAGTCCAGGAGCTCGTCGGCGTAGGCGCCTACGCGGAAGTACCACTGCTCCAACTCTGAGCGAGTCACCTCCGTGCCACAGCGCTCGCAGCGCCCGTCGAGTACCTGCTCATTCGCCAGCGTCCTGTTGCAGCCTGCGCACCAGTTCGCCGGCGCCATCATCTTGTACGCAAGTCCTCTTGTCCACATGAGCAAGAAGATCCATTGTGTCCACCTGTAGTAACTGGGATCAGAGCAGACGATCTCCCGAGTCCAGTCGAAGCTGCCGCCCATCGCCCGCACTTGCTGGCGCATTCGGTCGATGTTCTGCATCGTGGACACCTGGGGATGGATCCCCGACAGGAGCGCGTGGTTCTCGCTTGGAAGGCCGAAGGAATCGAAGCCAAACGGGAACAGGACGTTGTATCCACGCATGCGCATGAACCTGGCGTGGGCGTCGGCCGGCGCATAGCTGTACCAGTGCCCGATGTGGAGATGGTGCGCCGACGGATAGGTAATCATCGCGAGCGCGTACCACTTCGGGCGATCGGAACCTTCCGAAACCACGTTGAGCTCGTCGGTCTCCCAACGCTGTTGCCACTTTGCCTCGATCTCCGGCAAACGGAGATCGCTGACACGTGCCTCGTGAAAGAACTCGTTCAGTCGAGCGGTAGCTCGTGCTCGCCAGTCATCGTCGGTCCTTGCCAGCGCATAGGACTTCGTCAGCGAATGGATGCTGAACCGCTGCTGGGACTGTTCAAGCTCAGCCGACGACTCAATGAGCAGCATCTCGCGCAGATGCGCAACCGCGGAGTCCAGCCGATAGCCACGCAGATCGGATGCGACCGCCAGTGGTTCCCTTTGCACCGAGTCAGGAAACATGGCGATCCCCATGAGAAGGGATCGCGCATCGGAGGACAGACTCGTCCACGCTCTAGCAAAGAGCTCGCTAAACAGTCCCTCGGTGTTTTGACCTGCCGAGTGAAGGTCATCGACGATCCGGTCCAGAGTCAAGCCCCTTCGCTTTACGAAGCCCACGGACATAGCGAGCGCAAGCGGGTTCCCTTCGGTCACGCGAACGAGAGGAAGCAAGACATCGTCGGGGGCCATCTCCAACTGACGGAGCCCCAAGGCGTTGGCGTGCCTACGTATGAGCGTCAACGCCGGCTGATCCTCCAACCCCCTCAGGTGCACAGCTTTGACACCGCGTAGCTGGCCGTAGCGACCGGTAACCAGCACCTTGCTAGGCTCCGGCACATATTCCATCCAAGTGACAAGATCGGGATCGTCCACGGTCTCGAAGTTGTCTATGACCAGCAGCGTTCTATGCGTCTTGAGGAGCTGCGAAACCTGAGCGACTCTGTCCTCGTGCGAGATGTCCGTTGGCTGTTCGCCTGCGAGCACTCTCAGAATCGTTCGCAGCACTTCAACTAGCCAGAGCCTCTGCTCGGGCCTACTCTTCGCAGACACCCAGACCGCAGCGTCGAACTGCCCGGAACGGTCCGAAAGTGGCTCGAGTGCTCGGTAGGCGACCTCTTTGGCAAGCGTCGTCTTACCCACTCCGCCCAGGCCCTCGATCGAAACGAGCGGGTAACGGGATGCCAGGTCACTGAGCACCTGCTCGATGTCGGCTGCTCTGCCGAGCATGTCGGCGTCGCGCCGAGGAAGGTTATTCCGGCGCGAAGTTGTTGCTTCGACGCTGGGTTCGTTGGGGAACAGCGCCCTGAGAACCTCGTCTCGCTCCGGGTGTCGCGCGGAGGCGAGAAAGCGACGCGCCCAGTCCGCGCCCACGTGGCCATTACGCACGCAGTACTGCGCAAGGAACGCGATGCGCTCATGCTCACGCGGCGGCTGACCCTTCCGCCAGCGCTCCACGTTTGCGCCCGTACAGTGGAGCGCTTGCCCAATCTCGTCCTGAACGGACGCGACGAGCCTGTCCTGTCTCGCGCATACGCTGTGGATGCCCTCGCTTAGGGCCCGCGCAAACGTGACGTTTGGAATCACGGCTGCTCCATTAGCGGGTCTAGTGGGTCACTTGTCACGGTGGTAGCCGTTGCAGGAGTGTGTGCCGCTAGGCTTGGGGATGCAACGACAGAAGGAACCGCTGCGGCCACTGACGGTCGCGGAGCGGGCGGCGCTGGAGCAGATCGCGCGCGCGGGGAGCGAACGGGCCGACCGCGTGGCGCGGGCGCGGGCGCTGCTGGCGGTGGCCGATGGCGCCCGCTTCACGGACGCGGCCCGCGCGGCGGGACGGCGCGCGGGCGATGCGGTGGCACACGTCGTGAGTCGCTTCAATACGGAAGGAGTCGCCGCGCTCGCGCCACGCCATGCCGGTGGCCCGCCAGTGGTATACGACGCCGCGACGCGCGAGCGGATCCTGCGCGAGTTCCGTCGTCCACCGGAGCGGGAGCGGGACGGGACGGCCACCTGGTCGCTCACGACGCTGCAGCGGGCGCTGCGCCGCGCGTCCGACGGCCTGCCTGCGGTCAGCACGTGGACCATCCTGCAGACGCTGCACGACGCGGGATACACCTGGCAGGAGAGCCGCACCTGGTGCCACACCGGGACGGTCGTCCGCAAGCGCAAGAGCGGCCCGGTGACGGTCACGGACCCCGACGCCGCCCCCAAAAAGACCTGATCGAGCGCGCCTACCGGGTCGGGGAGCAGGTGGGCCTGGCGGTGTGGACGCAGGACGAGGCCGGTGTCAAGTGACGGCTGGAAGTGCACCACTCAGTGACGGCGGAAGTGCACCAGCTGGAGTCGGCCAACGTGCACCACTCAGTGACGGCGAAGGTGCACCAGCGGCACGGGGCAGGTGACTCTCCCGAGGTCGTTCGTCGCGGGCGCGGTGGGGTGGGACTCGTCACGACAGTGCGGTCCCACGGCCGCGTCATGCCGGTATGGGGCCACCTCCTTTCACGAGGAACGGGAGCAGGTCGGCGAGCGCTACCGGCGCCTCACCGTGCGGACAGCGCCCACCCGGTCCGAGGCGGCGGCAGAAGGTAGCGCAGTCCGCACAGCGCTGTTCACCCAGCAACCGGGTGCCACACGACGGGCACTCGTAGACAGTGGCCGGGCGGGGTGACCGAGCGGGGAGGGGCGGCGACACCGTCTCAGGCGCCGCGGGATGCCGTTGTCGCCAGGCCGCCTGGCGGCAGGCGGCCGAGCAGACGCGCTGGCGGCCGCGGGGCACAAAGAGGTGGCCGCACACGGGGCACGGTATCGTTACGCTCTCGTTACGCCACGGGGCTGGCGGGTCACGCCGGTCACGCCGGTCACGCCGGTCCATCCGCCGCCCTCCTTTCCACGTTGGTCGCGGTGGGCGGATGAGCTGACGGCTGCTCGAAGAGCGCCACCGCCTTGCCGTCGGGACGCGGTGCCAGACGGTAGCGGCGGCCGGTGATGGTGACGACGATCGCCCGGTGGGCCAGCCGGTCCAAGGCCGCATTGGCGAGGAGCGGAGTGCCGAACAGCTCCGGCCACTCGTTCGGGGCGCGGTTGCTGGTCAGCACAATACTCCGGCGTTCGTACCGGTCGTCGATGACGTCGTAGCGATCGGCCGGACCGGAGGGAGGCAGGGGCTTGAGGCCGAAGTCGTCGATGACGAGCAGATCGGGTCTGACGTAGCGCGCCAGGCGCTGGTCGTCGGTGCCATCCGCGCGTCCCCCGTGGAGCTGGACGAGCATCGCGTGGGCGGTGGTGAAGACGACGGCGCAGCCCTGCCGCGCCGCCTCATGGGCCACGGCCTGCGCCAGATGGGACTTCCCGACGCCGGTTTGGCCACCTACCAGCACATTGCGGTGCTGGCGAACGAAGGTGCACGTGGCCAGGTCGAAGACCTGCTGGCGATTGCTGCTGGGATGAAAGGTGAAGTCGAAGGTTTCCAGCGTCTTGGTGGTAGTGAGGCCGCTGCGCCGCCGCCGCCGGTCGAGCGGTTTCTGGCGGCGACGTTCCACTTCGTCCTGCATGAGGCGGGTCAAGAACTCGGCATACGACCACGGCTCGGCGATGGCCTGCTGGGTCCGGACCTCCAGCGTGTCCAGGATGCCCGAGAGGCGCAGCCGCTTGAGCGGCGTGGCGAGCTGGTGGGGAGTGTGGAGGACCGGGGCGGTCGTCGCCGTGGTCCGGGGCATCGTCGGGAGGGTCACTGGGCACCCCCACGCGCCGCACGCGCGCCGCTCACCGCACTCATGCCACCGGTGCCACCCGACCCGCCGAACAGGCCGGCGACGAACTCGCTGGCGTGGCGGACGAACGGGTACCGGCCAGCAGCCGGCGTGGCGTCCGTGGCGAGCGTGCCCCCGGCGCCGGCCGCGGAGGCCGGCGCCAGCGGTTCTTGGTCCAATCCCTCCTGAAGGATGCGCTTGAGGGTGGGGTAGTCGCCCGCGCCGAAGTGGGCCGCTCGTGCACAGGCCCGTTCGAGCCGCACCGCAGAAAAGCTCTGCGCCAGGCGGCGCACCCGCCCGGCCACGCGCAGCCGGTCGAGCGGCCGCTGCTCGAGGAGACTCTCCACCAGGTCGCTCGTGGCCGGCCCGATGGCGGCGGCATGCGCGCGACACGCCTCGCGCGTGAGCGTGAGCCCCGGCACCTTCTCCGGCGGGAGGTGGTCCAGGTGCGTCTGGCGCTCGCCGGGACTCCGGGCGCGGGTAGGCGTGGCCACGAGCTGGTGGTCCCTCGTGTAGCGCTCCACCGTGCGCGCGCCACCCCGTACCCACAGCGACTGCCCCACCAGGCGAAAGGGGGCCGAGTAGTACGCCTGCGCGAAGCAGACGGAGCAATCCCGGTGCAACACCACCTGCTTCCAGACCGCCGGGTCGTACGGCGTCGCCGGCAGTGGCCGCAGCGCCGCCTGCTCCACCGTCTGGAACCGCACCAGGGGCCGCTCGCGCGTGGTGCCGTGCACCCGCTGCCCCGCCGTATGTGTGGCCCAGACCCACAGCGCTCGATTCAGCTCGTCCACTGGCTGCGGTGGCGTGCGGCCGGCCAGGAAGTTGCGCTTGACGTAGTGCACGCCCCCCTGTTCGACCTTGCCCTTGAGCCGGGGGGTGCGCGGCGGGTTGGGGTCAATGAGGCACCCGTCGTGCTCCCGGCCTCTCGGGCACACTCCCGGTAGGAGCGCTGCACCACCGGGTCGTGGAAGCTGGCCTGGACGATGGCGGCCTTGAGGTGGTCGGGCACCACCCGCGCCGGTACGCCCCCGCACGCTTCAAAGGCGTGGCGGTGGCACAACAAGCAGGTCTCCACCTGTTGGTCGAAGACCAACGCCGCATACAGATGCCGGCTCCACGACAAGACGAGGACGAACACCCACGTCTTGCGCGTCGCTCCCGTGGCCGGATCCACCGTGAGCCCGGCGTCGCCGAAGTCCACCTGGGCTTCGCTGCCCGGTGCTCCCTCCACGCGCACAAACACGTCCGCCACGGCCGGTCCGCCGGCCGATACGGTCGCTTCCAGACGCTGCACCAGCCGGCGCACAGCGCTGTCGCTCACCGGGTGGCCGTGCCGCTCTTCCAGCCGTACCGGGTGCCCCCTGGGCGATAGCGGCCAGCTCCATCCCGCGGGCGCGGTCGTCGACGATCTCCGTCGCGTACGCCGCCAGCGACGAGGTTTGCTGCGGCGGCAGCGGCCGGGGCAACGTGCGCTCCAGCAACTGGTGCAGGTCCGCCGTCGCCGGCAGGGGGCCGTCCAGCAACCCATGCTGCTGGGCCCACTGCCGGTACTTGGCAATGGTGCGGCGGTTGTAGTTGAGCCGTTTCGTGCTCCGCCGATCCCCCGCGCCTTCGCGGAGCAC
The DNA here is from genome assembly GCA_016199265.1 of Chloroflexota bacterium. Classification (GTDB taxonomy): domain Bacteria; phylum Chloroflexota; class UBA11872; order UBA12225; family UBA12225; genus JACQGX01. The sequence continues at coordinate 16,944 of JACQGX010000419.1, forward strand.
CCGTAGCAGTTCGACAACATCCATCGTGGTCATCCTCCTGTTCATGTGTGGCAGCCTCCCCGTTTCTTGCGGGGAGGCGGTGCCGCTCCACAGGAGACTCACCCGCCGCCCTGGTGCATTGTGGCCGACTCTCGCTGGTGCACGTTGGCCGGCAACCCCTGGTGCACGTTGGCCGACTCTACGTGGTGCAGTCTAAGCCGTTAACTGACAGCCGGCCCCTACCAGGCCATCCCGCAGCCGGGTCCCTCCTGGCAGCCCGCGGGGCAGCCAGCACGGCACCCCCACGAGTACGTCCGTGGCGGCACCGCCAAGCTGCTCACGCTGTTCCATCCGGCGACCGATCAGGTGCGGGCGCAGCCCGTCGCCGCGGCGCCGAACGCCGTCCTGCACCCCTGGCTGCGGGACGAGGTGGCGGCGCTCTTGGCGGCCCTGCCGGCGGTGTCAGCCGACACGGCCAGCGTGCGGGCGACCCACGCGTTCTGGGACGTCTGGCAGGCGGGCCTCGCGACCCCCGTGGTGCTGCCCGAGGCGCTGCCGCCGCTGCGGGCGCTGCTCGTGTGGGACAACCTGGCTGGCCACAAGACGCCCGCGCTGGTGGACTGGCTGGTGGCCCGCGGCGTCCTGCCGCTCTACACCCCACTCGGTGGCTCGTGGCTGAACATGGCCGAGTCGGTCCAACGCATCCTCGCCCGGCGTGCCCTCGACGGGCAGCTTCCCACCAGCGCGCAGGAGGTCATGGACTGGCTCGCCGCTACGGTGCGCGGCTGGAACGCCGCCCCGACCGCCTTCGTCTGGGGCGGCCAGCGGCAACAGCGCCGCTGGCGGGCCCACCAGCGCCGGCACGCGCTCGGCGGTTCCGGGGCCGTCACGCACCGTCCAGTCCCCCGTCGCGCGCCACGACCCTCCGCCTATGAACGCCTGTGTACATGACAAGTGACCCACTAGTGCAGCCTTGGCGACCCCTTCGATGCGGCGTGGACCTGGCACTGTCACACGGTTGGCCGTTCCCATCGCTTTGCGTCGCGGTATTCGCCAGCGATGACCGGGCCGCATCATGCCAGTTCGCATAGCTGTTGTCGATACCTATCCGGCAGCCCGAGACTCCGGACGTTCTCCGAGAATTCGGATGAACGCCTACGAATCCGAGGACCCTCCGCCATCGAGGATCTTTGTAGCCCTGACGGCTGGTCGCAGTAGCCGGGGGGCCAGGACGGTTGAGGAGCCTAGAGATGGACGGAGCCGTGGTGGTCACGGTGTCTGGAGCAGTCGTAGCACTGGTTCGATTGGTGCGGTGGGCTGGCATACCAGAGGCGCGCGGCCCTCTATTGGTCTTGCTGCTGTCTGTGATGGGAGTTGCGCTCTGGGGATTCGCACATGGGGACTTCGCCCGTTCCGACATCTTCAGCTACTTCGCCGGCTGGATCGCCGTGAGCACTAGTGCGGCCGGGGTGTACGGCGTGACCGACGCCGCGGAGCGAACGCTTAGGCGGAACCGACAGCGCCGATCCGAACCAATACAGCGGAACGCGGCGTCGACTGCTCCGACCTGATCGGGAAACGTGTCGGCGCGGGCTCTGCTTTCGGAGTATCAGCTCGGGTTACCCGCAGAAACGGCACGCCGGGCTCTGCGAATCCCGCGTTGGGCAACAAGAAAGGCCGGCTCATACAGAAGGGGGACCATTCCCCTTCCGATGAGCCGACCCTTTCGGCTAGCTGGCGAACAAGGCGAGCTGCCCGTCCGGGACCACTCTCGGCCGCGGCTTCCGCCGGCGGACCATCTTGGCGAGCTCGTCCAATGTCACGACCTTGCCGTTGGTCGGAGCGCCCACCGACTCGGGCACCGTTCCGCCAGCAGCGAAAAGAGGCAGGTCAGTCAGCATCCCAGACTCTACGGGCGCCGGGCGCACCGGGTACGGGATCGGCACTCGGGGCAGCTCCACCTCGACCTCCCAGCCGCCCTCTACGAGCAGCTCGTCCGCCTCGTCCTCGCTCCGGCGGGCTTCGGCGAACAACGCTTCGAGCGAATGCGCATGCCCGTTGACGCCCTCGCCGGACTCCGCGAGCCGCCGTGCCAGCGCAAGGTAGACATCGCCGCCGTCTTCGCCGAGCGCGGCCAACCCCTCCTCCGGCAGCTCGCCTTCGACCATCAGCGACGCGCGCGTCTTGGCCGCCACCAGGCCGAGCGCCTCGGCCTGGCGCGTCGCCGCGTTGGGCCGGAGCCGGCCGCGGTGAGCCCGCTGGGCGGCGTCCTCTCCGTCTTGCCGTTACGGTGCGCTCGCTGCCAGGTGCGCTCATGGCACGCGAGCGGCCGGTGCGGCGCCCTTTCCGTCTCGCCCTCACCGTGCGCTGGCTAGGTAGAGGTGGCGAGGTCTGCCGCACGGGTGCCGGTGCGCCGCGCTCCGGCCAGGACCCC
>JACQGX010000411.1 GCA_016199265.1 Chloroflexota bacterium
CCGGCGGTCCCGGTAGCCCCGATAGTACCGCTCGAAGATGTACGGCCGGTCTGCCGGGGGGATTCCTACACCATGGTCGCGGACCGCGAGCTGCGCCGTCTGCGCATCGAGCGCCGCCACGCTCACGACGATCTCCCCGCCCTCCGGACTAAACTTGATCGCGTTGCTCAGTAGGTTCTGCACCGCCTGCTCCAGCCGTACCGGATCGACGCTCGCCCATACCCGCCCGGCGGCTCCCACCGTATCCGCGCCGTCCGTGGTGTCCGCGCCGTTCGCGACGGGCACGACGGGCACGACGGGCGCGTCGAGCAGGACGAGCTGGTGGTAGGTGATGGTCATTGGGGTGGCGGCGACGACGGCGCGCACGAGCGCGGTGAGGTCGGTCACCACGGGGTGGAGCGCTAACTCGTCGAGACCGGCGGTGATGGCCACCGCTTCCACCAAGCGGCAGAGCCGGTCCGTCTGAGCTTCGAACACCTGGACGAGCCGCTGCACCCATCCGGGATCGAGCGGCTGTCCCCGTTCGAGCGCCTGGTGGAGCTGGCGCCCGGCCAACTGGACAGTCGCCCGCAAGCTCGTCAATGGCGTCCGCAGTTCATGTGCCGCGGCGGCGAGCAGCGCCACCTCGTCGTCCCCGGCGCCCACGACGTGCCCGATGTCTCCGGCGTCCCTGATGTTGCCGTCGTGGGCGCCGCGCCGCGCAGCATTTGCCCGCTGGCCCTCAGCCGATCGTCGCCCCGTCCGCCGTGCCCGTTCGAGTGCCACATTGTCGACCACAGACGCCCTCCCCTTCGGCGCATTGTCAGCTCCGGCGCATTGTCGCCAAAGCCATCTTAACGTAACGTTTCGTTACCGTCAAGCGTTAAAGCTGTCTTACGCTTTTGCGTTTCGTTCCGCTGCCGGCGGGGGCACCCCGAGGCCTCGCCGCACAGCGTCGAGCAAGCGCCACCGGTGCGTGCATCACGCACGCTGTAGCAAGTAGTTACCGGATTGTCGCCATATTGAAGCCCAAATGTCGTCACGAAGTGTTGCCCTGCGGCATGGCAGTTGCTAATCAACACGACGGGTACTGGTAGAGGAACGCCGCCGAGGCCGGCGCGGCCAGCGGCGCCCGACGGCATGGAGTACGCCGGGACGCGTCGGCCGGCCTCGGTAATGGTGCTCGCGCCGCCGACCGACGCGTAAAGGGGACACGATGAAACGGTATCGCTTTTCGACGCACGTGTGGATCGTCCTGGTCGCCGCCGCTGCGCTGGTGGGAACGGTTGCCGGAACGAGAGGGGAGCTGCCGCCGCACGTCGCTTGGTTGGCCTTGGGGGCACTCGCCGTCTGCGCCGCGATTGCGCATCTGTTCCCGATCCGTTCGGCGGCCGATGGCGCCACTGCCTCCTACCAGGTCACCAACGTGTTCCTCATCGCCGGGGGAGTCGTCCTGCCCCCGAGCCTCATTACCGCGCTGGTGGTCCTGGCGCTGACGCCGCAAGCCTGGCTTCGGCGCGACCGCCCTGGTACGGTGGTTCGCTGGCTCTTCAACGTCTCCCAAACGGTCGTGGCCGGCCAGTTGGCGCAGGCGTGGGTCGCTGCTCTCGACCTCCACCACCTGGGCGGTGTGCCCGATCTCGTCGTACTGGTTGGCGCCGGAGCGGTTTTCACGATCGCACAGGCCATGCTCGTCGGCGTCGCCATCGCGCTCCAATCGCGGATCCCGCTGTATCGCGTCGAGACGCTCTCTCCGGCGGCGCTGCTCGCCGACGGCCTGATCGCCGTGCTCGGCGTCCTGGTGGCGGGGCTGTGGCTGACGCAGCCGGTGCTGTTGCTGCTCCTGCCGCCGGTGCTTGTCCTGGCGCACCGGCTGACGCGGACCGCGCACCTGGCCCAACTCGCCGAGGTTGACCCCAAGACGGGACTCTACAACGCCCGCTACTTTGAGCGGGTGCTCGAAGACGAGCTGGCGCACAGCCGCCGCATGGACCGGCCGCTGACGCTGATGTTTGCCGACCTCGACCACTTCAAGCGGGTGAACGACCAGCACGGCCACGATGCCGGCGATCAGGTGCTGCGTGAGATCGCCTCAGTGCTCACCAGCCAGGTGCGCTCCGGCGATGTCGTCGCCCGCTACGGCGGCGAGGAATTCGTGCTCCTCTTTCCCGGTACCGAGCCGGACGAAGGCATCGCCCTGGGCGAACGTCTGCGCCGCGCCGTTGAGGAGCACACCGTTGCACTTGGAGGTGCCGGTACCTTGCAGTGCACCATCAGCATCGGGATCGCCGGCTTTCCGGAGCACGCCACGGATCTCGCCACGCTGATAAAGCAGGCGGACACGGCGATGTATCGTGCCAAGATCACCCGCAACACCATCGCCTTGACGGAGATGGCACAGGCGGTCCCTCGACTGCTGCACGGTGACTTGCAGCCGGTCGCCGCGCCCCACGGCGTGCCCTCCGCGAATGGGACTCCTCGCACGACCGGCGTGTCGGATGCCTCACGGACGGCGCCGGCTGGCGGCGCCGCCAAAGGAGCGCGAGTCTCGGGCCATGCTCCCAAGGTGCCGTCAGCCGCGCCTGCGCCGACGGCCACGCCGCGCGTTCGGCCGGCAGGCAGACTCGTCGTGTGGGGCACGATCGCGGCCGGCGCGCTCATCGCGACCTGGTGCGTCTTCACCACTATGCAGGCAGGGCTCTGGCTGCAGATCGCGCCCTTCCTGGCGCTCGCCATCGGCGCAGAGCTCCTGGGCGCTCAGGTCTACCAATCGGGGCGCCAGCGCATCTCGCTCTCGTTCACGATCGTCGTCACGATGGCGGCGGTCACCGTGCTCCCGCTGAGCGCGCCCCTCGTCAGCCTCACCGCTGCCATGCTGCACAGCACGCGGCTCTTCCAACGACGGCAGATCGACAAGGCGCTTTTCAACATGGCGAACCCCGCGATCGCCGCCGCGGCCGCCAGCGCCACGTACAGCGTGCTGCAGTACGCGATGGCCGGGACGAGCGTCGGCCTCATCACGTCGCTCGTCGCCGCGCTGGGCGCCGTGCTGGTGTTCTATACGGTCAACGTCGGGCTCATCTCATTGACCATTAGCCTCCACGCTAACCGGCCGCTCAGGCGGGTAATGCACGAGACGTCGTGGTTTGGACCTGCCGGCCTGGTGCTCGGCCTGACCGGCGCCTTCCTGGGCCTGACGCACAATCAACTCGGGCCGGTCGGCATGCTCGTCTTCATTGCCCCCATTCTGGTGTTGCGGTTCACCTTGACGCTCTTCGCGCGCCAGTCGGAGCGCACCATCCAGACGTTGCAGGCCGCCAAGGCCCAGATCGACCAGGCGCACGAGGAAAAGGAAGCGCTCCTGCGCAAGCTGATCGATACCGTCGCCTCCATCATCGACGCACGCGATAACTCGGTCTCCGGCCACTCGCGGCGCGTCGCCAAGTACGCCGTCGGGATTGGGAAGGCGCTCGGGCTCGGCGTGCAGGAACTTGCCGTGCTGCACACGGCCGGACTCTTTCACGACCTTGGCAAGGTGGCGGTGCCCGAGCAGATCCTGCACAAGCCCAGTCGCCTGACCGACGACGAATATCACGTCATCAAGCGCCACGCCGAGGTCGGCGAGCACATCCTGGCGGATGTGCCCCAATTGGCCGACGTCGCGCGTATGGTCGGGGAGCACCATGAGCGCTTCGACGGCGCCGGGTATCCACGCCGGCTCGCTGGACCGGTGCTCACGATCGGCGGCCGCATCCTCGCCGTCTGCGACGCCATCGAATCGATGCTCGCCGACCGGCCGTACTCCAAGAGTAAGCCGCTCTCATCGGTCCTCCAGGAGCTCGATCGGTGCGCCGGCACGCACTTCGACCCGGAGGCCGTCGCCGCCGTGCACCGCGTCGTCGAGCAGCACGGACCGTTCTTCTTTACCGATGCGGTCGATGCCTCCGATGTCGCCGCCGTCGTACCGTTTGCGCCCATGACGGATGCGTATCCAGAGGCGCTTGTCGTGATGCCCGCAGCCTGATGGGGGATACAGCCGGGCCGCGCCTTTTCTCGAGGAAGGGGGTAGTAACCATGGTCGTTCTGGTCGATCACGCCGACGTGGCCTTGCGCAAACGGATGCGCATGCTCGCGGAGACGCCCATGTTCGAGGGGTTCCCCGCCGAGCACGTGCAGATGCTGGCCGAGCGAACCGAGCTCGCGACGTTCGGTACCGGAGAGGCCATCGTTCGACAGGGGGATCCGGGCGACAGCCTCTACATCATCGCATCGGGCCAGGTGCAGGTGCTCGGCGAGTTCGAGCGCGATGGGATCACGACCGAGGTCGTCCTCGCCTGGCTCCTGCCTGGGGACGTGCTCGGCGAGCTGTCGCTCCTCGATGGGCAGCCGCGTTCGGCAACGTGCATGGCGCGGAATCCCACAACGTGCCTTCGTCTTGGGCGCGAAGCGTTCCTCGACGCCCTCGAGCAGCAGTGGCCCCTCACGCGCGCGCTCCTGACCGTTTTTGCGCACCGCCTGCGTGCCGTCGACGAACGTCTGGCCGACCACGCGCGCGATCCGCTAACTGAGCTGGCCAATCGTCGCGCGCTCGTCGAACGCTATCACCGGGAGGTGCAGCGCGCGCACCTCGCCTTAGGGGAAGGTAGGGGCCCGATGCGCTCGCTCGCCGTCCTGTTTGCCGACGTCGATCGCTTCAAGTCCATCAACGACACGTACGGCCACCACGTGGGCGACCAGGTACTGTGTGCCGTGGGACGGCTCCTCACTCAGTCGATCCGGGCCAGTGACCTGGCTGCGCGCTATGCCGGCGACGAGTTCGTCGCCTTGCTCCCCGATGCCGGCCCCGAAGGCGTCGAGCGCGTCGTTGCCCGGCTACGGCGCCTGATCGAGCATGAGCACCCTGGCCCGGTCCCCTTCACGCTGAGTATCGGGGTCGCCATCGTGGACCCGCACCAGCCTACGTCGTTGGAGGACCTGCTGCAGGCCGCCGATAGGGCGATGTATCAGGACAAGGCGCGCCTACAGCCTGCCGCAGCCGCCTGAATTGTGACAGGTGTGTAACGAGGCAGTCGCAACTTTGTGCAACCACTGCACCTTGGTATGCCGCCTGCATAAAGGTGAAGCGTTACATCTCGTAACAACATGCAGCTCTTGCCCGTACAAGCAAGGCACTAAAGGGAGGTACTGATGCAACCAATTTTTCCTCGTAGAATGGGGCGACTGCGTGCCGGTGAGCCGCACGCACCGCCATCCAATGGGCCAATCGCGACGACTGACCCAGGGGATCTGCCCGACGCGCGCGTCCGAAACACAGGGCCACACCGGCCCCTTTGGTCACTGCGGCCGCTGCAGTGGCTGGCGCGCGGCGGGGGCGCGGCGCCGGTGCTGCTGGCGGGCGCGCTGGTCGTCGCCGCCAGCAGCGCGCTCGCGGGCAGCACTTTCGCCAGCTTCACCCGCGCCACCAGCAACGCGGCCAACACCTTCACCACCGCCACCATCAACCTCACCGCGGTGCCCCGCCAGACCGCCGGCGGCGCCGACAATACCGCGGGCAACGACATTTTCAGCGGCACCAGCAGCACCACCGTGACGGTGGGCGACGTCATCCCGGGGGACAACTTCACCCGCTACCTGACGCTCAACAACACCGGCAGCGTCGCCGCCGACTTCTCGGTGACGGTCACCGGCAGCGACAACGCGAGCAGCGCGCTGGTCGACGGCGGCGCCAAGAGCCTCAAGCTCCAGCTCCAGGAGTGCACCGACAACTCGTTCGGCAGTTGCGCCACCAACGTGTACCACAGCGGGGGCAATCCCACCACG
>JACQGX010000056.1 GCA_016199265.1 Chloroflexota bacterium
CAAAGTGCAAAGTGCAAAGTGCAAAGTGAGAATGCCTGTGGGTCCCACCGTGGCTTTGGTTTAGCTGATCACACAAACGAAGCGAGCAATGCACATGCCACGGGTCTACAACTGGCAAATCAACCGCGAGATGGAATATCCCTATCCTGCCGCAGCGCCGCAGCGGCAGTTTGCCGCCGTCTTTGACATCAATAAGTGCATTGCTTGCCAGACGTGCACGCTGGCGTGCAAGAACGCGTGGACGGCGGGACGCGGCCAGGAGTACATGCTGTGGAATAACGTCGAGACCAAGCCCTACGGCTTCTACCCGCTGGGTTGGGACGTCAACGTGCTGCGCCTGCTTGGGCCGCAGAGCTGGCAGGGCGATACCTACACGGGCATGACCATCTTCGAGGCGGCGGCAAAGAACGAAGAAGGGCGGGTGGCCGTCGGCTACATTCCGGACGAGCAGGACTGGGCGACGCCGAACATCGGCGAGGACGAGGCGGCCGGCCTGGTCCAGGGCGGCGCGTACTTCACCTTGCCCCATCCGGTGTGGTCGTTCTACCTCCAGCGTGTCTGCAACCACTGCTCGTATCCCGCCTGCCTGGCGGCGTGCCCGCGCAAGGCGATCTACAAGCGTCCCGAGGACGGCATCGTGCTGATCGACCAGGAGCGCTGCCGTGGCTACCGCGAGTGCCTGCGCTCGTGCCCGTTCAAGAAGGTGATGTACAACCAGGTCACCCGCGTGTCCGAGAAGTGCATCGCCTGCTACCCGCGGGTCGAGCAAGGGCTGCAACCGTTCTGCACGATCAACTGCATCGGGCGCATCCGCATCAATGGCTGGATCCAACAGCCGGCGGAGGCTGACCCCGAGAGCCCGGTCGACTTCCTCGTCCACGCGCGCAAGGTGGCATTGCCGCTATATCCGCAGTTTGGACTCGGCGTCAACATCTACTACATTCCGCCGATCCACGTGCCGCCGCCGTACCTGCGCCAGATGTTCGGGCCCAGGGTAGAAGCCGCGATTGCCACCTATCGCCGGGCGAAGGACGACCCGGACCTGCTCGGCGTCCTGCTGCTGCAAGGCGCGACCGACCGCTGGATCGAGAAGTTCCGAGTGCGGGGCGGTGAGGCGATCGGGTACGACGCCCGCGGCGACGAGGTGGCCCGCGTGCCGCTCAAGGAGCCGGTGTACATCCGGCCCGAATTCGATCGGGCCCTCGCCGTTTTCCGGCAGAACATTACGTGAAAAGGAGCGCCCGGCAAATGTATGAGCACCCTTCGACAGGCTCAGAGCCTGCCCTGGGCGCAGCCGAAGGATCATTCGTGATTCGTCTGCGCACTCGTGCACCATCGGTCGCGCTCATTGCCCTCCTCGTCGCCGTCGCGTTCGTGCTCGCCGGCCAGGGTACGGCGCTGGCGGTGCAGGGACCGACCATGACGTCGGCGTGGGTAGGCGAGATGCCGGCCGACCTCGATTCTCCGGTGTGGGAGCGGGCGTCGTCGGTCTACGTGCCGCTAACGCCCCAGATGGTCGCGCTGCCCCGGTTGACCAAGCTCTCGGTCTCGCAGGTGGTGGCCCGCTCGGTCAACGACGGGCGCCGGATCGCCATCCGGCTGGAGTGGACCGATGCCACACGCGACGCGCGGGCGACCCGTCCCGACGAGTTCCGCGACGCGGCGGCGGTGCTCTTCCCGGTGAGCACCGACGTTCCGGGCATCTGCATGGGGGCGCCCGGTCAGTTGACCAATCTGTGGCACTGGAAGGCCGACTGGCAAGAGGACCTCGACCGTGGGTTCCAGGAAGTGCGCGACGCCTACCCCAACTTCTACAAAGACAGCTATCCGTTCGTGACCGGCCAGCCGCCGTTCCGCGCGCCGGCCGACTTCGCCGCGCCCGACGCCAGACCGTACTTCCCCGGCTTGGCAGCCGGCAACCCGCTGTCGCAGCCGCGAACGTCGCCGGTGGAGGAGCTTCTTGCCAGCGGCTTCGGCACCGCCGCACACAAGCAGCGGCAGGGGGTTACGGGGCGTGGCGTGTGGACCGAAACGCCACGCGGCGGCCGCTGGCGTATCGTATTTGTTCGCGACCTCGCCGCAAGCGATTCGGAGAGCGTCAATCTGGAAAGCCGCAGCGAGGTGCCGGTCGCGTTCGCCGTCTGGAACGGGTCGAACCAGGAGGTCGGCGCGCGCAAACAGCTCTCCGGCCTGATCACGATGCGCCTGCGCAGCTCACCCGCCGCCGCGCGCGAGCGCCTGATCGAGACGACGCTGACACAGTTGAATACGCCCCCGACGTACCTATTGTTGGGGTTCGGTATGTTGATCGGCGTGGTGGCGCTCGCCGGGACGTGGGCGCGGCGCCGTGCCCGCGCTGCCGGCCAATCTTCGGTGGACGGATCGAATGCCGAGTCGTGAGGTGAGAAGTGGAAGCACTCACAATGGTGCAGCGGCCGGATATGCTCCGGCAGGAGCTGCCCGCTACTGAGTCGATCGGCGCCGAGGCATTGCTGGCGCGCGCCGGCTTGTGGCAGTGGGCGGCACGCGCATTCTGGTACCCGGAAGCCGACTTTCTGGCCGCGCTGTCTGAGCCGGAGCGGCGCCCAGCGCTGGACGCGGCGGCCGCTGCGCTGCCCTCTCCATCGCCACTGGGCGCGCTCGCCGCGGTCTGGACGGCGGTCGACGCGCTCGGCGAGACGCCGCTGTCGCTGGCCGAGGAGCACACGGCGCTCTTTGCTCGTCGGGTGCTCGTCCCGCCACACGGCACGGTGTACGGTGCCGGCCTGGGCTCGGTACGCACCCAGGACCTGGCCCGGGTCGCCAGCTTCTATGAAGCGTTCGGCTTCCGCGTTTCGCAGGTCCGTGCCGAACTGGCCGATCACGTTAGCGTTGAGCTGGAATTCACCGCGGCCCTCTGCGGCAAAGAGGCATACGCGCGGGCGCAGGGCTGGCCGGCGCGCGCCGCGCGTGTCGCCCGTGCGCGCCGGCTCTTTCTCGAAGAGCATCTCGCGCCGTGGTTCCCGAAGTTTTCGGCCCGGCTGGCGCAGCACAGCAGGGTAGGGTTTTACCCGGCCGTGGCGGCGTTCGTGCTGACGTTGCTGGACTCGGAGAACACCGCCGAACTGGCAAACGGCACGGCCACGGTCGCGCAGCCTGGAGCGATCTCGCTCGGTCCGGAGGAGGCGCATCCTGCGCCGGTGACGTAGCGATGCGCCAGCATGTCATACCGGTGGATGATGCCGCTCGGACGGTGGCCGGCCGTAGGGGCGAAGCATTCGCCGAACGGCTGGTGCCGCAGCCACCGCAGTGGCAGCGAATGCTTCGCCCCTACCTTGCCCCACGCGATAGCCTTGCGCCGGAAAGTCTGCTCCTGCCTCTCCTCATCTGGGCCGCCGTCGCCGAGTTCCTCCTGTTACGTGTGTTCCTGCGCCTGGGACCGGTGCTGCCCGCGCAGGAGCCGTTGCTTCCGGTTTACGCCATCGTCGAACTCGTCGGCCTGGCGGCGGCGAATCTGGGGCTGCTCGCCGCCGCTGCGCTCGCCATCACGTGGGCAACACAGTTGTTCTTCGAACGGCGGCGCTCGGCAGGTGCGTGGGTAAACGCGCTGCATGCGGCGAGCACCGGTATTGTGCTCGTGGCAGTTGCTATCAACGTTGTCCCAGGTATCCTGCCGCCAGGGATGACCCCTCCCGTGTTCGCGATCGCCCAACCGGCGCTCTCGGCAACGGCGCTGCTTGCGATCTTGGCCGACACGCAGCTTTCGGGGCACCGGCGCCCGCCGCATCGCGGGTCCGGTGGTGATCCCGACGGCGATGATGCCGTGAGAAGTAGGCTATCTGGCCGATGGACCGGCCGGTGGACGCTCGCTCTGGTTGTCGTGTCCCAGGTGCTTGCCCTGTACTTTGTGCTTGGCCAGGCGCTAGCGGGCTGGGGGCCACACCTCCCAGGCACCAATGGCGCGCTGTTTGCGGCCGAGACGGCCGCGGTGGCGGCCGCGCTGGCGGTGCCCTGGAGCTTCCGGCCGGTGTTGCGCCGGCGGCACGTCCTGGTCGGTGTGCTCCTCGGCTTCCTCCTGCTGGGCAGCTTGGTTACCCGGCCGTGGATTGTGGCAACGGTAAGCATGTGGACGGTGTCGTTCAGCCTGTTTCTGCCGGGTGCCCTCTACCCGGTGGCACTCGCGGCCGGGACCGCGGGGGTATGGGCGTTGCACGACGCCGGCGGATGGCACCGTACCGCCGCCCGGGGCCTGCTTCTCGTGGCGCTGGCCGGGCTCAAGCTCGACTTTACCTACGTTGCGCTTCTCGCGCTGGCAGGCACGCTGGTGTGTGGGCGGGCTGCGATGAGCGCCCCGAGGCGCGATCGTGAACCGGCCGCCGGCAACACCTTGGCGCCAGAGGAGAATCGATGGGACCGGTTTCGCTCGCCGCGTCACGCTCCGGCGCTCGATACGCGGATCGTAACGAGCGCGCCGTTTGTCGCCATCATCGGCCTCGCCGACCGGGCACACGACGCCGTCAAGACCTTCTCCAGCGGCATGAAGCGCCGCTTGAACATCGCCGCCGCCCTGCTCCACCGGCCGCGCGTGCTGTTCCTCGACGAGCCGACCGTGGGCGTCGACCCGCAGTCCCGCAACTTGATCTTCGAGCAGATCGAACGCCTCAAGGCCGAGGGGATGACGCTGATCGACGGTCAAGCGCGGATCATAGCGCGCCGCGTCTCCGTAGATCACGCGGTCGCCGGCGAGCGGACGGCAGGCTTACTGGTTCTGCAAGTTTCGTTGATCGATGAGCATCGAGCCCCGCCAGATCTCGTCGGCTTGCCCCTGTAGTGAGATCGACACCCAGACGATTAACACGACAATCGCAAGCGATAACGTCACGCCGATGATGAGGCGCGGCCAGTTGATCGGCTGCTTGGCTGGTGGGGGTGGCCCGTTGAGGAAGTCTTCGAGCGACATCATCCCTGGGCGATCGAACGCCGGTCCACGCGAACGGCGTGTGACGTCGGTAGCCATGGCAGTACCTCCGCCTATCCCAGCCGCGCCGCGGGCGCGGCCGTTGCATGCCCCAACCCATCCTACGAATACACCCACCGCAAGGCCGCTGCATCGGGGAAAACCCTGATCTAACGGCGATACCTTCGTGTCGTCGCGTGGCTTGACCCCCTTTCCAGGGTGGGAGTATACTGGGGGTGTCTCAGACGCGGTGAAGCCCAACGCGCTTTGGTCGCTCAAGTGTTGGGCGGAGCGAATTGCGAAACTGGCTGAGCCGTAGCGGCTTGGCCGGTTTTCCTTTTGGGCCGTGGGCTCGCCGGCGCGCAGCCATCAACGACGCAGCGCGGACAATGTGATGATGTTGGAGGAATGGGGCATCTATGGACGAACTAAGAGACGCAGCACAGGCTACTGAAGCGCACATTGCCGTCCACTGGAAAGAAGAAGAGTATTACTGGCCGCCGGCGAAGTTCATTGCGCAGGCCAATGCCGGCGATCCGGGTATCCTGGAGCGGTTCAGTGAGAAGCATTTCCCCGAATGCTTCAAAGAGTATGCCGATCTACTCACCTGGGATACGTACTGGCATACCACGCTTGATACCAGCAATCCCCCCTTTTGGAAGTGGTTTGTCGGCGGCACGTTGAACGCCTCCTACAACTGCGTGGACAGACACCTGGCCCGGAACCGAAACAAGGCGGCATTCATCTGGGTGCCGGAGCCCGAGGACGAGAGCACTGCGGTCATCACCTATCAGGAACTCTTTGCTCGAGTGAACGAGTTTGCGGCCCTACTGCGCGACTTCTGTAAGGTCAAGGCCGGCGATCGCGTGACGTTCCATCTCCCAATGGTCCCCGACCTGCCGGTCGCGATGCTCGCCTGCGCCAGGCTTGGTGTGATCCACTCTGAAGTCTTCGGCGGCTTCAGCGGCTTCGCCTGCGGTGATCGGATTGTGGACTCCGGAAGCCACATCCTGGTCACGATGGACGCCTACTACCGGAACGGCGACCTGCTTGACCACAAAGTCAAAGCCGACCAGGCCGTTGAGTACGCGCGAGAGCATGGCGTCACCGTCGACAAAGTGCTGGTCTGGCGGCGCTTGCCGGGCAAGTACTCCTCGCCCACACCGATGGTCGAAGGCCGCGACTTCTTCGTCGACGACCTGCTGAAAGACTATCGCGGGGCAAGGGTAGAGCCTACCTCCATGCCCGCGGAAGCGCCTCTGTTCCTGATGTATACCAGCGGGACAACGGCCAAGCCGAAGGGCTGCCAGCACAGCACCGGCGGCTATCTGGCTTACGTCGCGGGCACGTCCAAGTACTACCAGGACATCCATCCCGAAGACACGTACTGGTGCTTTGCGGACATCGGCTGGATCACGGGCCATTCCTACATCGTCTACGGCCCGTTGGCCCTCGGCGCCACCAGCGTGATCTACGAAGGCGTGCCGACCTACCCCGACCCGGGCCGGTCGTGGCGCATCGCCGAGCGACTTGGCGTGAACATCTTCCACACCGCGCCGACCACCATACGGATGCTCCGAAAGGCAGGGCCGGACGAACCGAAGAAATACAACTACCACTTCAAGCACATGACCACGGTGGGAGAGCCGATCGAGCCAGAGGTGTGGCGCTGGTACTACGACGTCGTCGGCAAGGGGGAAGCGGTCATCGTCGACACCTGGTGGCAGACCGAAAACGGCGGCTTTCTTGGCAGCAGCTTGCCGGCGCTCCAAGCGATGAAACCAGGGAGCTGCGGCCCCGGCGTCCTCGGGGTCTATCCAGTGATTCTCGACGAGGAAGGGAACGAGATTCCGGCAGGTAGCGGCAAGGCGGGCAACATTTGCATCCGCAATCCCTGGCCAGGGATCTTCCAGACCATCTGGGGGCGGCCCGAGCGGTTCGTGGAGACCTACTACGCGAAGTACTGCACGAATACCGAGAGCAAAGACTGGCAGGATTGGCCGTATTTCGCCGGCGACGGGGCGACGCACGCCGCAGACGGGTATTTCCGAATTCTGGGCAGAGTCGACGACGTCATTAACGTCGCCGGCCACCGCTTGGGCACTAAAGAACTGGAATCCGCCGCGCTCACGGTGGATGAGGTCGCCGAGTCGGCGGCGGTGCCCGTGGTAGACGAGCTGCGGGGAAGAACGGTCGAGATGTACGTCGCGCTCAAGCCCGGCCGTGATTCCAGCGCCGAGACAGAGGCAAAGGTCAGCTACGCGATCGAGACGATCATCGGCAAGATTGCCCGGCCGAAGAACGTGTGGATTGTGCCGGATATGCCCAAGACACGCTCCGGGAAGATCATGCGGCGCGTCATCGCCAGCATCTCCAACTTTACGGACGTAGGCGATGTCGCGACGCTGGCGAACCCGGAGATTGTGGAGAGCATACGCCGGAAGGTTCAGGCCGAGAAAGTGGCGCGTGGGGATTTGCCTAAAGCGCTTTCGGCACAGGAGCTGGAGGAGATCCAGCGTTTTGGACGGGTTGAGTAAGTTACGTGGTGGTGCCGGGCATTAGTGCCAGCCATACCGGTTAGCGTTCACCGCAGAGACGCAGAGCGCGCCGAGAGGGCGCAGAGCGCGACGTGCACCGGCATGCGCTCTGTGTCCCTCTGCGGGCTCGGCATCTCTGCGGTGAGAGCAACTGACCGGTTACCCATACCGGAACGCGTGCCGGCTCAGTAGTCGCTCGCCGCTACCGGGTGATCTGCGCGACGCAGTCGCGAAGAGGCGTATCTGCCACGTTTCCTCCCGGCGGCGCGTCTGAAGGCGGCACGTCAGCGTGCCGTCTGCCATCTGCCAGGTCACGGCGCGCACACTGGGCCGCCCGGCGTGCGGCTCGAAGACGGCGGCGAAGACCACCTGCTGCGCCCGACAGCGGCGCAGGAGGAGCGCCATCGATTCCGATGCGGGATTGGCAGGGGCATCGGCGATGATGGTGCAGTCCCGGCGGTCTGGGGCAAGATCTGTGGCGGCCGGGTCGGCTCGTCGAGCGCCCATCCCGGCAAGCCACAACCGCAAGCCGGCGCCACCGGTAGTGAACGCTACCAGCGAGTCCTGGGCGTCCGGCAGTACCTGCCGGACGTGCACGAAATCCGGAAGGCCGGCTACCGACGATTCGGGCGCCGCGCCCGGCCTTGAATGTGTTGGCGGCGGCCCACTGTTGGCCTGAGCGGAGCGACGGAGCTCCGCCGCGGCTTCGAGGTCCTTGGCTCCGCTCAGGATGACACTGGGGGAGTCCAGGATAACTGAGGGGGAGCCCAAGATGACGGTGGGGGAGCCCAGGTTGTGGTAGGCCCACTCGATCTGTCGGGCGCTTGGACAAGACACCGAAAAAATGTCCAGGAAGTAGTTAGGTCGAAAGAGGAGCCGGCGACGTAGCCGCACCCCATCGTAGGCATCTGGGACCTTTGGATTGGTGGCTGCCTCTCGCGAGCCAGGCAGAGGTGCGGTGTAGTCTCGCGGCCACTCGACCTCAGCGTCGATCACCCCGTACGCGCCGGGTGCGCCGCTGGCGTCGGAGGCGCGGCGGCGTTGCGCGGTGCTCAGAGGCTCGAAAGAAATGAGACGGCCCTTGGCCGGTGGCTGGGGTTGACCCTCAATCAGCACCGTGTTGTGGCTGAGGGTGTGGCGGTACCAGGCGTCGTTGAGTCCGATGCCGTACCCCGGCGTGCCCAGGTCCGGCGACAGGCGTTCGCCGCTGGCAAAGAACACGAGGCCCAGCTTGTCCGGGTGCCCATGGCCGCCGCCGTGCGGGCCATATTTGAGCAGCGCAAACGTGCGCGGGTCGGTGCTCGTATGAGTCTGTGTGCCACGTGCGCCAGTCTGTACGGCGGATGAGTCCGTTCTGTTCCGGGATGACGATGGGTTCGGGTGACGCATGACGGCGACGCCGAGCTCGGCAATGTCCGTGCTGGCGGCCAGCAGTTGCGGCAGGCGCCGCGGCTGCTCGGATGCGGCGGCTGCTACGTCATCCGGCCCGAACAGCAGCGCCTCCAGTGAGTCGCGCGGCCGATTGGCTTGGCCGTAGTTGGCGGCCAGGATGTGGCCGAAGGCGGAGTCGCGGTACCAGCCGGCGGCGATTTCGTAGAAGGCGGCGGCCGGGGGGATGCCGTGGCCGACCTCGCCGACGAGGCTGCTGTGGTACCAGCAGTCGTTCAGCGCGGGGAGCGAGAGGTCGGGATACGCCCACCGCAGCGGCGCCACGAACATGCTGCGGATCTGTGGGTGCCGGCGCAGGCCGGTGGCGTCGGGTTCACCTCCCGAGCGCACACCTGCCGGCGTGGCGTCCGGCAGCGAGCGGATCAGCGCCAGGAATGCGGCGAGCGTGTAGAAGTGGTAGCTGGCCGTGTTTTCCCACCACGTGCCGTCGGCGAGCACACCTTGGCGGATCTGCTGGTGAAAGCCGTACGGGCCGTCCACGGCCAATGAGACCAGATCGGCGCGATCGAGCAGCGCGCCGGCGGCGGCGATGGCGGCGTTGAGCCAGCACATGTAGTTGTGCACCTGCGGCCACCGTTGGGCGACGATGTGCTCGGCGGCCGGTTGGAGCAGGCGCGCCTCGACGTCCCTCCGCGCGCCGTCCGGCAGCGCGGGCCGCGCCAGCGCGTAGGCCCACGCGAGAGGGATCAGCCACACCGCCTCATCGAGGGCGTGGAAGGCAACCTTTCCCTGGCGCGGGCGTGGATCGTCGGCCGGCCACCCGGCTTGCGGGTAGTGCGCGGCGTATGCCGAGAAGATCGCTCCCAGCCGATCCAAGCAGGTCCGGTCGCCGGCCAGCCGCCACGCGAGCGCCAGGCGAAACGCGGCCTGGGAGTGGGCGTGATTGACGAACCACCACCACGAGCGGTCGTACGGCTCGCCGCGGTACACCGCGCCATCGACGGGACAGCGGTGCGCCCGCGGCGCATGCCAATCAAACGCCAACTGCACACCGTGCTGCGGGCAGAAGTAGTCGTGGTAGTAGCCAGCGGGCCGGTCGGGCGGTGGGACCAGGATTGGGCGAGCCAGGTCCGCTTGGACGTCCGCGCGCAGGCGCCCGACAGCCGCCGCAAACGCCGGCTCGATCAGCCGCCGCCGGGCGCGATCGAGCACGTCTTCGGTCAGCATGCTGCCCTCCGCGGCTCGAGTCCGTAGGCCTGGATCGTTTGCCGCGCGAGCGTCTCCCAGTTCAGCTCGTACGCCCGCGCGCGGGATTCCGCGCCGGCCGCCGCGGCGTCCAGAGAGCGCACGTCGTGCAGCGCGCGGCGCAACCCGTCGGGAGCTACCGGGTCGTAGACCACGCCGCAGGTGCGTCCAGCCACCAGCTCCGGCAGGCAGCCGACTGCCGGCACGACGATGGGCCGGCCAAAGCCAAGCGCGGTGATGGCCGAGCCCGAGGTCAGCGTGTCCACGAACGGCAGCACCACCGCGTCGGCGGCGTTGAAGTAGACCTGCATCTCCTCGATCCCCACTTCGCCGGGGCGAAACAGCACCCGCGGGTCGAGCGGTTCGGTCGCAGACACCAACGGCCCGCTGTAGTTGGGGTGCAGGCGGCCGGCGATCACCAGGCGCAGGCGCTCGTCCGGCAGGCTGCCGAAGACCTCCAGCAGCCGCTCGACGCCCTTGTACGCGCGGATATTGCCGAAGAAGAGGTACGCGAACACGTCCTCAGGGATGCCGAGCGCCAGGCGCGCGGCCGTGCGCCCGATCGTATTCGGATACACGTCGATGAAGTGTCCGTGGGGAATGACGTGTACGTCGTGCCGCCGGCCGAAGCGCTCGGCCAGCAGCGCGCCCGCCCGCCGGCAATGGACGATGACCGCGTGCGCCAGTGTGCACACCAGCCGGCGCGCGCGGATGTCCAGGAGCGGGTCGTGCTGCTCGTGGGGCAGTAGATTGTGCATCGTCCAGACGATGCGGAAGTCGAGCCGGCGGGCCAGGAGCAGTCCGGCGGCGAAGCGCTTGAAGCGCCGTTGCCGCTCGTCGGGGTCTGGGCCGGCGTAGTATCGGTGGATCCAGTTGAGGTGCAGCACGTGCACGCGCCCGTGCTGCGCGCGCACCCACTCGGGGTCGAGCGTCCAACCCGGCTCCATCACGATACCGTGCGGCGCCAGCGCCTTGGCGAGCAGGCCGCCGTAGGGGTTGACGCGCGGGTGATCGACGGCGATCCCTTGTTCCTCCCAGTAGAAGACGACGCGGTGGTGTTTCTCCATGGTGGCCTCGATGATACGGGGTGGCGTACACTCCGACACACGAGTCGGGTGCAGGGGGTGCAGGCACATGTTCCGGGGACCCACCACGGTCTGTAG
>JACQGX010000424.1 GCA_016199265.1 Chloroflexota bacterium
GAGGAGTCGCGGGCCGTCACACGCCCGCGCAAACGTCGCACCACGTGCGCTCCACCCAACCTGGCCCGAACCACTCCCCTGGCAACAGTACGCTTCCAAGAGCGGCAAAGTTATGGGTTAAGGGACAACATGTTCCGAAGCAGGTTACAGTTCCACCAGCGCGAACGGTTGTTCGGGCCGGACGCGGCGCAGCAGCGGCAGCGACGCGTTGTAGACGGGTATGCCCGCCGCCGTCTTGCCTTGTAGGGCGCCGTGGTGTGCATGGCCATGGAACACGACGCCGACCGAGTCATCGCGCAAGATACGTGCCCAGGAAAAGCGAACACGCCCTGGAGAGTGTCCCAGAGTGAGTAACCTCATCTCCAGGGCAGGCCCCCGGCGGTGGTGGGCGACGGAAGGCCGCCCCACTTTACTGACTTTGGGATAGTCTCAGCTTAGTACCAGTCCCAGCGCAGGACGGGGTGGCCCCGGCGCCTCATGTGCTTGCGCGCGCCGGAGGCCGACCAGAAGTCCTTCTCGCAGAAAGGGCAATGGTACTCGGTCCCCTTTGACCAGCCGCTCTTGGCGTCGCGGAACTCCCGCTCGACGTCTTCCGGCGTCTCCAGGCCGAGGCGCCGGGCCTTATCGGAGAGCGCCGGCCGCCCCTCGTCGGTGAGTCGTTCCCGCGGACTTCCGGCGGGCATGCTTGGGGCTGGGGTCGCGCGTTTGAGGGCTGGGGCGGGAGCTGGGCGTCCGCTGCGGATTCGGGTGCTGGGCATCGGCGGTGCCTCCTGCTGGCGCGCGTGGGCGCACGCGAGAGTGAGTGAGAGTCGGAATCGAGCGACAGCGCATCACGTCACCGTACCCACCGTACTACGGGAGCCCGGTGGCCGCAAGACCTTTGGCGTTCTTCTTTTGGGGGGCATCGGGCCGTCCTCCGGCTCCCACCTTGCCTCCGCTGCCTGCGGCCGCCAACGGGCCCCAACCGCCGCCCACGGCCGGCAGTGGGCGCGCCTACCGGGTAACCAGTTTGCGGCTGGAGCCGGCGTGGTCAGGTTGCGATCAAGTCGTGATCAAGTTGCGATCAAGTTGCGATCAAGTCGGCTTACCGGCTCGCGGCTAGAGCCGACCCTGGCGCGCCAGACGGGCGATGGCGCGCTTCCGAGCGGCGTACACCTCCAGCACGTGCCGCGCCCGCCGGCGCTCCCAAGGCGTGAGGCCGTTCCGCCCCTCCGCGCCCGCGCCCAGCACGCGCTCGAGCAGCTCCGCTGCTTCGCCAGGCTGGAGCTGCAGCCGCGCGGCCAGGCGCCGCAGATCCGCACCGAAGGTAACCGGCCGTGGCGTGTCGTCGCTCATGGGACACAGGACTCCTCAAACCGGCCCCCACCGGCCTCCCGCTTGCTCTCGCATACGTGTTGCTCTCGCATACGTGTTGCTCTCGCGTACGTGCGCCAGCGCACAGGGTAGAGGCCGCGCCTTTCAGCGCCCTTACACCCGAGCGTTCGGCCACGGCTATCCGTCGCACTCCACTCTGGCCCGGTTGGCCTCGGGCGCTGCGAGCAGTGGACAGGTGCCGTACCAATGAGGCCGCCGCCGGCTGACTGGCCGGCGCCGCGCGGGACGCACCGTCGATGCCCACCACGTGCCGGCGTGGTGCCAACTCGTGGCACCACGGTACATACAGGCTTGTGGCCACCTGCTCGAGCGCCTCGACCGAGCGCTCACGCGCACGCGCTCTTTCCGCTTGAGCATGCGCAGGTGCGGTCGACTCGCGGTGGTGTGTTAGCGCCCGGAGGCTACGGCGACGCGCGCGGCCGCGGCCGCTGGGGCAATCGCTTCCGGTTGGGTGTCCAGTTTGGGGTCGGAGACCGGCAGCGCCGCGAGTGCCGTCGGCAGGGTAATCACGAAGCAGGTGCCGCCGTCGGGTGGGGCCTCCACGGCGATGTGGCCGCCCTGCACTTCCACGATCTGGCGGCTGATGTACAGCCCGAGCCCCATGCCCCCCACGTGGCGGCTGCCGTCTACCTGGTAGAACCGCTCGAAGATGTGCTGCCGGTACTCCAGGGGGATGCCGATCCCCCGATCGCGCACCGCCAGCCGCACGACCTCCGGCGTAGGCTGCTCCAGGATCACCTCAATCGGCCCCTCGTCGACGTTGTACTTGATGGCGTTGTCGAGCAGGTTGACCACCACTTGCTCCACGCGCAGCGGATCGATCCACGCCCACACCGGGCCCGGGGCATGGAGCACCAACGGGTGCACCGTCGTGGCGCGCGTGGCCGCGACCCCCTCGGCCACCACGGCGGTGACGTCGGTGAGTCGCCGCTCGAGCACGAGGGTGCCCTGCTGCAACCGCGAGACGTCGAGCAACTGGTTCACCAGCCGGGTGAGCTTGTCCGATTGCTGATCGATCGTCTGGAGCGCCCGGTGCACCTTGGCCGCGTCCAGGTCCGCCGCTCCGCGGGTCGCGCCCGTCGTGCCGTCGGCGCCGCGGGCGAGTTGGCGCAGCAGCAATTGCACGTAGCCCCGCAGGCTGGTGACCGGCGTCCGCAACTCGTGCGCTGCCAGCGACAGAAACTCGCTGCGGACCCGCACCGCCTGCTCGGCCGTCGCCCGGGCTTGCCGCTCTGCCTCGTAAAGCAGTGCCATGTTGGTGCGCGCCACCTGTTCCGCCTCGTACAGGCGGGCATGGGCGATCGCCAGCGCGGCTCGATCCGCCACCAACTGCAGGAGGTGCCGCTCGTCCGGCGTGAAGCGGCGGGGCTGGTGGGTGCCCACGCGCAACACCCCCAGCACGCGCCCCTCGACGAGCAGTGGTAACCCGAGGAGCGAGCGCTCCGCCGGGCCATTCTCCGCCAGGCCACGCTCCGCCGGGCCGCTGAGGGGCGCGCCCGGAGACGTGGGGTCGGTAGGATCGGGGCAGTCGAGGTCTTCGATGCTGATCGGGCGGCGTTCGGCCGCGATCCGCCCGACGAAGCCTTCGCCAATCGGGATCCGTGCCTCGCGCACCGCGGCGACCTCGAATCCCACACCCGCCCGTACGATGAGCGTGCCCCCCAGCGGTGCGGCCCCCGGCGGGTGCGCCCGGGCTGCCGCCGGCCCGGGCGGCGTGCGTGGCACGGGGCGCTGCCCGGGCTGAAACCGGTCCCCCACAAGCCGATCCTCCGCAAGCTGGTCCTCCTCACGTGGATCGTGTGCCGGCATTGGGCCCGCCTCTTCGACGAGCAGGATGGCCGCCGTGTCGACGGCCAGGACCTGGCGGATACGGGCTAGGAGCTCCTGGAGGAGGTCGTCGAGGCTCAAGTGTGCCAGGGCGGCATCCGTCACCTGTTGGAGTCGCTGCACCTGAGCCGCGGCCGCCTCGGCTGCCAAGCGGGCCATCTGTTCGCGTGCGAGCACATCCAGCAACTGGCGCAACGAGACGTAGATCGCCCCCATGAGGAGGGCCAGCAGTGCGATCGCCCAACGATGGTGCTGGACCAGGAGCGCCGTCAGTAGTCCGCCGACGAGGAGCGTGAGGGAGTGCAGCAGTTCCACGTGCCGGCTCTCCAGCCAGATCGTCAGTGGGTTGTGCTGGTGCTGCAGGGCGACGGCGACGGCGACGGCCGCGGAGTTGAACAGGTACAGCGCGCCCCCGGCGAGTAACACGGCCACTAGGGCGCGGAACTCGTCGACGGCGGCCGGCGCATGCGGCGGCAGGACGGCGTAGACCACCACACCCGCCAGACCGATTCCGACCATGCTTTGGCCGGTGTTGAAGAGCACGTTCCAGCGATCGCGCCGGCCGCGTGCGGCCAACGCCAGGTTGGCGGCGAGATTGCCCAACCCGGCCAGGAGCATCGCCACGACGGGCCCGAAGAGCAGCAATGCCGCAAAGTCGGACGCCAGATCGACCGTCATCTTGGTGCTGCGGGCCAGGCGCAACGGGAACAGCAGGGCAGTGCCGGTGGTGGCCGCGAAGACCAGGGGCAACCACCAGTCGGTGGGCCAGCGGCCGGGCCAGACCACGGAACCGACAAAGAGGGCGCCCGCGGCCACCACCGGCATCAAGATGGCATACGCTTTCACGCGCTTCGGCAACATGGTGGTCGTGCTGTGCCTTTCTGTGTCCATCGACCAAGTCCCAGGTGCACGCTCCAGATCCAGATTCTCGGTGCTACTGAACTGCGCCAGGCTGACTCCAGCGGGGCCGGTACATCGTCGTCGGTCGATAGTCGGTTACCCGTTGCTGGACATGCTCGCTACTTTCCCTGTCGCATCGCGGGTCGTTCTGGTCGCCGGCCTGCATGCTCACCGTAGTGCCTGCGCGACGGCGCTCGCGGCTGTTGGTACTGTTGGTATACCTCCGGTTTTCACGTCCGGAAACGTGATGGTCACCGTCGCTCCGGGCGCGTGGATCTTGCCGGGGTCCCCGGCGCTGCTTCCGAGCTTCCAGATTTCCGCGTGGGCGGTGAACGGTGCTGCGGGACCCTTGATGGAAATGGTGACGATCCTGCCGTTCACCGTTGCGGTGGCCCGCGTCGTGTGGAGCAGGTTCTGGTAGTCGACGGGCATGCTGATGAAGACGTTTACCAAAACGGGATAGCCGTCGACCCACACCAGCACGGGCGGATCCGCCGTGCACCACTGAATCCTGGCATCCACCGCCAACGGATGAGCAGCCACCAAGAGTACGGCTGTGAGTGCGGCGGCTACCAACCGGCTGATACGAAACCCGGCAAGTCTGCCCATGTAGGCGCCAGACCACGGCCCGAGCCTCATTCCGAGCCTCGTGTCAGACCAAACCCGACGGAATGCGCTCTGTCGTGCGCCGGGCCGCGTACCGGCGCTGCCGAGCTGCTGTGACTGTCCGTCCACGTGCGCCATGCGCGCTACATCCTTCCATTTTCGTTGGTGTGCATCGCCACCGTCCCAACTTCAGTGCCCCGCCGCCTCCACCGCCGAAAGCAACGACGCAGACGGCAGCGGAGCAGAGAACAGGAGAGCTGGAAGGCAAGCGACCGTGGCGATTCGTTTGAGCCGGAGCATAGATATTCCACGACGTGTCAACTGACCGCTAGGACCTTTGGTTGCCCCACCGGCGTACGGTGCTGTTGGTGCTCGTCTCTCGTGCATATAACGACACTTGGCCAGCCATGGGGACTCTGGGGACGGATCTGGGCGCAAATCCCCGCCTTCACCCGGGTGAAGGCGGGGAACCGGCGGCGGTGTGGGTTGTCAGGGGAGTGTAAGGTTGTCAGGGTAAAGTTGAGGCAAGCCGTTTGGGCACCGCCGACTCAGCGAGGACAGCCAGCACGTGGAGCGTCTTCAGTTCCCAGAGGAGCAACCCCGTCAGCAGGGCCGCCGTGCCCTCAACGACGTGCGGCGGCTGCTGGTCTTCGTGACGCAGCGCCGCGCGCAGTTGGCGGCCGAGGGCAGGAGCACTGCCGATGCGGACGAGCTGCTGGCGAAGCTGCGGGAACTCGAGGCGGTACAGCAGCTCGGGGCCGGTTGATTGCACCCTGTCCAATATCTCCTGCTGTTCGATCGGGCGTGACACCGTATGATCTATCGAGTCACCCATGGCCGGCCGAACGCTTGCGCTCCCGTCGTCGATCGTTGGCAGTCGGGGGCTGTTTCAGGCCGGTAACTTGCTGTATTGGCTGGCCCTGTACTTTTACGTGCCGATCCTGCCGGTGTATGCCAAGGGCATGGGGGCATCGTTGACGCTGGTGGGCATCGTGCTCAGCGCGTACGGCGTGATGCAGCTCCTCTTGCGCATCCCGACCGGTGTGGCATCGGATGTGGCCGGGCGGCGCAAGCCGTTTGTCCTCGCCGGGCTGGCGCTGACCGTCGCCGGCGCGGTCGGGTTCCTGTGGGCGCCCTCGCCGGAATACTTGGTCATAGCGCGCGCGATCACCGGTCTCGCCGCCTGCGCGTGGGTGGCGATCACGGTCATGTACTCGGGGTACTATCCGCCATCGGCGGCGGCGAGCGCGATCGGCTTGATGGGGCTGACGAACGGGCTGGGGCAGGTCATGGCTACTTGGACCGGTGGGCTCGCGGCCGACGCCTACGGCTGGCAGGCGCCGTTCGTGCTCTCCACGGTGGCGGGTACTGCCGGCCTGGCGCTGATGGCGCTCTGCCACGAGCCGCGTTCCGAGATGCGCGCCACGCCGGTGACGTGGCGGCGCATCTGGTCGGTGGGCACCTCGCGCACGCTGCTGTTCGTCTCGATCCTGTCGGCGATCAACACGTACGCGACGTTTACGACCGTCTTCGGTTTCGTCCCGGTGTACGCCAAAGAGCTGGGCGCATCGGCGGCGCAGCTCGGACTGCTGACCGCGATGTCAGTCGTGCCGTCGACGCTGGCACAGCCGCTTACCGCGCGTCTTGCCCGCTGGATTGGATTTCGTGCGACGATTTTCGGCGGGCTGGCGCTCACCGGGGCGATGACGGCGATCATTCCCTTGACGCAGAGCATTCCGGCGCTGGCCGCGAGTCAGATTGCCGGCGGCGCCGGTCGCGGCCTGCTCGGCGCCTCGTTCATGAGCCTGGCCATCCTGGGCGTGGCGCAGCGCGAGCGCGCGACGGCGATGGGCGTCTACCAGGCGGTCTACGCCATCGGGATGTTTCTCGGGCCGCTCGTCGGCGGCGTCGTCGGCGAGCGGTTTGGCCTGGGGGCGGTGTTCGTGAGCACTGGGCTGCTGAGTCTTGGTGCGGGGATCGCCGCCTGGTGGGGGCTGCGGGCCGGCGCTGGCCCTACGGAAAGTGGGGGCGCAGCCGCTCCCACGTCCGGTCGAGCGTCTCGGGCAGCACCTTCGTTTGCCCGACGACCGGCATGAAGTTGGTGTCGCCGTTCCAGCGCGGGACAACGTGGATGTGCAGGTGATCCGGCAAGCCGGCTCCCGCCGGCCTGCCCAGGTTCATGCCGACGTTGAACCCCTCCGGCTGGTATTCCTGCTGCAGGGCGGCGACGGCGCGCTGAGTCAGGTCGAAGAGCGCGTGACCGACCTCGGGCGCGAGGGCGGTGAGATCGCCGGCGTGTACGTAGGGCGCGACCAGCAAGTGACCGCTGTTGTATGGGTAGAGGTTCAACACGATGAATCCCAGCCGCGCACGGTGGACGATCAGGTTTTCCTGATCTTTCGCCTCAGCCGCCTTCTCGCACAGAAAGCACTCCGAGCGACTCCCACTGCCGCCGACGTACGCCATTCGCCACGGTGTCCAGAGTCGTTCCATCACCGATCATGGTGAGGGTAAAACATCCGTCGAGCAGGCGACAGGTTCAGGCAAGACATCCGGATGAGGCTCCGCTTGCAGGCGGCGTACCATGCGCGTGGCCGGTACACTCGATGGTAGACGTACGCCACTATGCCGGTCCTATTGGGGTTGTTGGTCGGACTGATGTCGGTGGCCGGTGTTTTGATCGGCGCCGGCTTGGTCGTAGCAATGGTGCAACGGCACCACGGCGTGATGCCGGCGCTCCTGGCGCTAGCGTCCGGCACGCTGCTCGCCGCGGCGCTGGGCGAGCTGATCCCCGAGGCCGGCGAGTACCTGCCGCTGGAGAGCGTCACCTGGCTCGTGCTGCTGGCGATTATCGCGTTTCTCCTGCTGGAGAGGTGGATTCTCTGGCGCCACACGCACGAGCTATCGCCCACACTCACCGGTCGGGCGCCGGGTCAATCGGAGGCACCCGCCGCCGGGCATCTCCTGACCGCACCGGAGCACCAGGGGCACCGCCACGCGCACGCGGCCGGCTATCTCATCCTCGTCGGCGACGGCGTGCACAATTTCGTCGACGGCGTGCTACTGGGTGCGGCGTTCGTCGCCGACGTGCACGTGGGGTTGGCGGTCGGCGTTGCCGTGCTTGCCCATGAAGTGCCTCAGGAGGTGGGGGACTTCGTCTTGCTGGTGGAGAGCGGGCTCTCGAAGGCGCGGGCGCTGGCGTATAACCTCCTCTCGGCGGCGACGATCTTCCCCGGCGTCGTCGTGGGGTACTTGCTGGTCGAGCAACTGGCAGCGGCGCTCGGCGTTGCGCTCGCCATCGCGGCCGGGGGGTTCCTCTACGTCGCGCTGGCCGATCTGGTTCCCGACCTACGGAGCCGGTACTACGATTGGGGAGAGACGATCAAGTATCAGCTCGTGCCGCTCGGTACCGGCGTCGCGGTGATCGCCCTTGTCCAACGGCTCGGAGCGTAGCGTGCCCCGGCCGCAGTACAGCGGCTCGACTCTGCCGGCGGGGCTATACTGACTCCTGCTCCTTCGACATCTGCCGGCCCGCGTACAATGGCGTCAGACCGAACAGCGAGAATCCTGAAAGGGGGTAGTTGGGAGTGAAAACACTATCGACGATGTTGAGGTGGGCCGGTGTGATCCTGGTCGCGGCGACAGTTGTGCGGGAACTACGCAAGCCGGAAGAGGAGCGGACGTGGCACGGGCACGTCCTGGGGTTCGTGCCGTACGATTTCCGGCCGCCGACGTTCGAGCGCCTCAGAGACGCGTTCTGGAACCCGCGGAACGAGCGCATCCTCGTGGGGGAGCCGTTCGGCATTGGCTGGACGGTCAATTTGTACCAGGTGCAGCGCCGGCTGCTCGACGCGGCCGGATGGTGACGGCGCTACGCGATCCCTTCGCGCAGGGCGAACGCCGTGGCGGCGGCGCGCGAGGAGACGGCGAGCTTGGCGAAAATGCTGCTCAGATGGCTACCCATGGCGTCCATCTCGTCCGGCACCGGACAGTCCTCTTTTCCGGACGCTCGTTAGCCGCATCATCAAAGGCCCGCTCAGTCGAACTACCGAGCGACTACCAATTACCCAACGCGCGTGACCTCGATCGTCTGGAACGTCGTGCGCTCGATGCGGCGCTGGTCGCCGGCGACGACGATGCGCTCGTGCTGCACCGAGCGCGGCCAGCCGGTCTGCGTGTCCATCACGAACGTCGCCGCGTCGTCGATCGCCAGCGGCGCGGGACCGTTGGTCTCGGGCAGCGGCATGCCCGACCGCGCGGCCAGCGCGCGAAGTGTCGCCAGCACGATCTCGCCCGCTCGCTGCTCGTCGATCATCTGCCGCCACTCGATCGTCGCCGTCCCTGCCGCCCGGTCGATCTCGGTCAGCTCGAACCACGCGCGGCTGGGGAACGGCTCGCCCCCGAAGAGGTTCGCGAGCAGGTCTTCGTACTCCTGCTTCACGTCTTGGGCGAAACTGCCGCCGGAGGCAAAATGAAACAACTGCGGTTCCTTGAGCGCCGCGCTCTCGATGCTCGATTCGCTCAGCGCCGCCTCGACGAACTGCAACACCTGCGCAACCTGGGCCTCCGGCATCCCTTCGGCCTTGAGCGACTGTCCCAGCAGAGCAACCGCCTCGCGATTAGCGGCGGCGATCTCCTCCAGATTGAGCACCGCTATGGGCATACCGTACTCGTCGGTGAGCAGATCGACGTCGAGGCCGGCAGTGAGATTGGCGAGCGCCGCGGCCAAACGCAGCTCCGGAGAGCTGCCGTCGACCAGGCTGGCAGGCCCCCACGTCCAGCGCACGACGTAGCCATCTTCGAGTTCTTCCACTACCATGACGTCGACCGCTGTTCGTAAGCCCCCGCCGCGCACTCTGGTCGCGCCCCGGTAGTCCTCCTGCTCGGTGAGCACCTCCAGTCGAAGGTGCTCACCCACCGTCCAAGTGTTGGGCAGCTCGACGATCGCCGGGGCACGCCGCTCGGATGTTGCCTGGCCCGGCAGCGCACCTCCCTCTCTGTCCGCGAGGAGGGCGACGACGTTTGCGCTGTCGGTTGCCGGCGGCTCACTCTCTAGCGGCGCGGCCGATACAGAACCGGCGAAGAGTACCAGCGGGATCGAGGCCGTGACGGCGAGCAGGCGTAGCAAACGGTTCATGGTGAATCTTCTTTCCGGTCAGGATGGGACTGGTAGGCGCTAGCCGCATTCGTGGCGGTACAGGCTGAGGAGCTGTTGGCCGAACCGCACCGGGTCCTGCTGGACCGTCGATGCGATCTGGTTCAAGAGCGTGTGGGCGCCGTTCTGTGGCTCCGGAAGCCGGCCGCGCCAGAGCGCGCTCCACACCTCCGCCTCGCGACGGAACGCATCCTCCGCTCGTGCGTAGCAGTCGCGGGTGGTCAGGTCTGGCAGCCCGCGGGCGTGGTCGGCGGCGTGTTGGAGCTCGTGCGCCAGCACGGCAGCCCGCTCCCAATCGCTGTAGGCGTCGAGGCGGGTGTCGATCACGACGACGCGCTCCGGCCGCTCGTAGCGGCCGAGCGTGCCCACCGGCGTCCGCTCGCGGCGCAGCGGGATTCCGTGCTCGGCCGCCGTGCGCAGCAGCGCATCCCCGGCCGGCACACGCCGGAGGTGGCGAAGAGCTGGATGTCGCCCTCGTCGATGGGCGCGTCGTCCTCCAGCATTGCCACGTGCTGGCCGTTCAAGAAGATGCTGATCGCATTCCCACGCACGGCGAGACGAAGCGAGTTGGTTTCGTCGCCCGGTCTCAGGGCCGGATGGCGCCGCCAGGGGATGAGGGTGACCGGGCCGTCCTCCAGCAGGCGGATGAGCGAATACAGGCCGTTCGTGTCGATCATCAGCCGGTATCCCTGGCGCGGTGAGCGCCGGACGCGCACGCCGATGCCGAAGGCGTCGTCCTCAGTCGCGGCCAGCGGTTTCGGTTATCGGAGAAGGTGTCTTCAAAGAGCATCGACGGCCGTGCGGGCGGTTGCAGATCGGCATCGGAGGGGGCGGCGACGCTGAGGCGCCGGAGCGCGAGGTGCTGCCCGCCGGTCATGGTGACGAAGACGCTGCCCGGCTCGCGCAGTTGCTCGTCGCCCTCGTCGCGCACGTGCGCGACGTGCTGCCCGTTGACGAACACGTTGAACACGTCGTCTCGCACCGCGAGTCGGACGACGTTGGTGCTGCCGGCCGGCTTGATCGCCGGATGCGGCCGCACCGGGAGGAGATCGTCCCAACCGTCGCCGGTCACCCGATCGAGGACAAGGGCGCCGCGCGCGTTGATCAAGAGGCGGTAACCGCCCGCGGGAGAGGCGCGCACGATAAGCCCATGCCAGCCACTCCCGGACCCGCTCTCGAGCCGCAGCTCGACTTCGACGACGAGGTCCTTGAAAGGCGAAAGGCCGGGAACGGCGAGCGACCGACCGCGCGTGCTGTCGTCGCTCTCGGTGCGTACGTTGTAGCCAGCTTCAGAGAAGAACTGGTGCGTGCCGATGGGCCAACCGTTCCGGTTGTCCTGAAAGGTCTCGTTCAGCGTCGTGCCCGCGGCCGGTGGGACGGCCGGCGTCAAAGACGGTACCTGCGCACCGCCGGCGTCGGGCGCGTTCGGTGCGGCGTAGGCCGCCGGCGGCACGCTGCGAGAGAAGCCAAAGGGGAGGGGAAGCTGAAACAACAGCAGTAGCGCCACGCAGAGACGGCTAACTGTGGACGGCAATCGCATAGTGCTCCGTTCCCTAATTGGACTACACTTGCGCGCCACCGAGACGGATCTCCAAATGGACGCGCACTTGAACGGCAGTGAGCCGGGTTATCGCAGGGTTGATTGAGGAACGAAGCAATAGGGCTCGTAAACGTACTCCTAAGTGAGGTCAGGTAAGGAAACGCTGATGCTGCCTAAGACGCTACGGCCGCCAACGCTGCAGCGACCGTCGCCGGCCCCGCCGCCTGGCGGTGGTGTGAGTGCCGCCATTCCGGCGGAGGCGGTGCCCACGCTCGGTCCCTCTCCACTGGGCAAGGTAGGCATGCTCCGTCGTACAGCGGTTACCAAGCCGTAGAGAAACGGTTGCGATTCTCTCCTGGCAGTCTGCACTTAGCCTACACATATCTGGCGTACAAGTTCGTTACAGACGACCGACAGACTCGCAACGATGGCGCGAACAGGCACGGAGAGATCTCGACCGGCCTCGCCGCCATCGCCGCCGCGGTCCTCGTGTCCACCGCCTATCTCGCCGCCCACCGATGGCGTACGCCTGATGGCTTGCTCGGCCTGAGCTGTACCACCTACAGCGCTACCGGCTGCGGCACGCGCGGACCACCCGCCGCGCGGTCACCAACATGGCGCCGTCTAGGGCGGCATAGAGGCTCCCCACCAGCGCGCCGACGACAAAGGCGACCGCCAGCGAAAGGAATCCGAACAAGTAGAGGTCGGCAGAGGGGAACCGCAGCGCAAGGAAAGAGACAACGGGAACGAGAAACAGCGCTCCGTTTGCGCCTCCCCAGACCACGCCGCGTTGCAGCGACATCGCCGGACCGACCGCCCGATCGAGCCCCGTCCGAGCAACGCCGCGCACGGCGCGGGCCGTGCACCACCAGGTTGTCAGCCACAGCCAGCCGCAGTCTCTACGTCACCGATGCCGGCAATAGGCGCATCCTGAAACTGCCTCAGGTGTCACCGCGCGGTGAGTAGCCGCCTAACAGCAACACGGCATACTGGATTCCCATTGGTGAGAAAAAGCCGGCGCGCGGCAGCGCAGACGCTACACTGCCGTTGCCCATGAGTTCGCCAGCCATCATCGCGTCGATCACTGAACCGGACGGACGAGTTGTCGTTCTAGACGCAAACGGATGGCAGCACATCCTCGACAACCACCCGGAGATGGCCGGGTACCAGAGGGCTATCTTGGCTACTGTGAGAGATCCGGACTACCGGCGCGCTGATCCCCGGCCGGGGCGCGAGCGGTACTATCGCCGGGGCGATGGCCCTAGTCGCTGGTGCCTTGTTGTTGTAGACTTCAGTCAAACCCCGGCGCGCGTAGTCACCGCCCTCGGCGTCCGGCGTGATCCCGAGGGATGGCGATGATGTGCTCCAGCGATGTCGCTACCGATGGCCGTGAGAATGGGGAATCTGTCGTTTGACCACGCGTCGTACGACGCCGCGAGCGACGTGCTCTATCTGCACATCGGCAAGCCACGGCCGGCAGAAGATGCCGAGGAGACCGCCGAAGGGCACGTGCTCCGCTACGACGAACACGGCCGAGTCATCGGTGTCACCGTCGTCAACGCGCGCTGGGTGCTGGAGCGCGAGGGGGCCATCACCGTCACAGTGCCGCAGCCACAGCTCCGGATCGAGGCCGGAGATCTGGCAAAGGCGCTCGAACTTGCCGGCCTGACTGAGCTCCGGTAGTTCGATGCGTTTCCCCGAAGCGCTGGCGATCTCAGATGCCCTTGGCCTATTCGTGCCGCGCTCCACGACTTCGCGATGAACTGCCGGGGGTATCAGGATCGCCTGGAAGAGCCGGTACAGAAAGTCAAGACGAGCCTCTGCGAGCAAATCGCTCGCCGGCCCTGCGCGAGTTCTTCCCCGCGACGCTGGACGGTCACGGCCAGTACACGGCCTCAATGCCCGACGAGGACGGAGCATCGTTCACGCGGCGCGCTCGACCAAGTGCTGCACCGCATCGAGGCCTGGGACGGCGAACGCGCCGGCCTGGTTGCCCGTGTGGGCGTCGAATACCAGCACCCGCTCGCCAGCGCCCACGTAAACGCGGCGGCCGTCACGGCTGACGGCAATCCCGCGCGCCACGCCGTCGATCGGCCAGCGCTGCTCGGCTTCGAATCTGGACGGACCGAGGGCGATCACCTCAGGCCCGGCGGCGAGGTAGAGCCGCCCTTCCGGCCCGGGTTGCGCCGAGGCGTCTGCCCACTCCGGCACGGCCCGGAGGCCGAGGTCGGCCTTGCGGCTCACTTGCAGCTTGGTCGTATTTGCCGCGATCACCACGCCGCTCGACGAATCGGCCGCGTAGAGCGTGTGGCCGTCACGCGAAACGGCGAGCGTGTGCGCATTCGCCGGCCCGAGGCCAAACGGCAGCGGCAGGTCGAGGCAGAACGCCCAGCCTTCGGCCAGGCTGAGCACGTGGACGAAAGCGTGGACATCCGCGTTCGGGTGGCCGGGCCCTCCCAGCTCAACCACGTCCACGCGCGCAACATGGTCGAGCTGCCGTGTGTAGAGCGTGTACAGCGTGCGGCACCCCGGCCCGTAGACCTGCAGCCGGCCGGTGCCGCGCATCTCCTCGAGGTTGGGCCGCTTGTCGCGCGTCAGTAGCGCCTGGAGCTGCGTTTGCCCCTCCCGCCCGCGCTGCGGGCTCAGCAGACGCACGCGGTATCGGTCGGGCTTCAGCGGCGGCAGATATTCCAGCAAGACCAGCCCGCGGCCGTCGGTGGTGAACGCCTCCGGCTCAAAGTTCCCCTCCAGCTCGAAGCGCTGCGGCTCGCTGCGTCCCGCCGGCTCGGCCACCAGGATCGTCGTGCGCTCGCGGCCCGGCGGCATGTAGGGGTTGTGCGGCTGTTGCGCCTGGTGCGAGGCGTGTGCGTCGGTCTCCCCTTCACGCCGGGGCGTCAGCGCCACGAGTCGCCCGCCGCCCGCGGCAACGGCGGCCGCCCATCCGCCTGCGAGCGCAACGGACGACTGTTCCTTGCCGGTGCGGGCGTCGAGTGTGGCCAGCCGAGTCGTGCCGGCCTTCGACGTGCCGGAAGGCGCGGGCGCGGTAGCGAACAGCTTCGACCAGTCCGGCGCAGGAAGCGGCGCCAGGCCGCGCGGCACGTCGAACAGCATCCGGCCGGCGTTCGCGTCGAACACGCTGAGGCCCGCTTTGTCGTTTACGAAGAGTAGGTCCGCCTCGGATGCTCCCCGTTGCCCTGGCTCTTGCCGCTGCTGCTCCAAGGCGCGTTGGGCCACAGGTGGGGCGCACGCTGAGACCGAGCCAAGTGCGCCCCCTGCCCCTAACCAGCCGGCCCAACCGGCCAGCCCGATGCACCGCCGTCGTCGAATGCCCATGTGTCACACCTCCGCCTACAGTACAACCGCCGGCGTGCCGTGGTGCCCATTCCACAGCCTGCGCACGCGAACGCGGGCTACCTTGCCGCCAGCAGCGCGAACGCAACGAGCGACGTGTGTTCGCCGCCACCGAAGTTGGCGCCGCCTGATCCGGATCAACTCGCGCTGGCCGTCCGGTTCGTCATCCGCTACCTTGGCGGCGGGCACACAGTGTTACTGATGCGGGATGAGCCCTCGCCGGCAACTGCCCAGCGGCAGGAACTCGCTCCGGGCGATCGCACCATGTGGTGGGCTGGATCGCCGGTGGAACCAATAGGCGGCGGGCGCTCCGCTATGCTCTGCGTTCATGATTGATTTGAGACGGTGGGAGACGCCGAAAGGCCCAAAACGTCAGTGGCTGGAACCGTTGCCGGACAGACCGCTGCAGCTCTGGTCGCGCTTGCTGTTGTGGGTAGGGCTGGTCATGATTGTGGTGGCAGCGTACCGGCGGGACGAAGCGTAACGGCCGACGTACGGCCGACAGCTCAGGGGCGCAATCGCTCCCCACGACGACCGCGCCTGTTTGGGTTGTCGCGAAGCAGCGAGGTGGCGGCCATCCACGAGTCCGTAGATGCCGCGTCGGAGTACTTTCGGCTGAAGCGCCGGCACTCAACTCAGCCACAAGCAGAACGCCGAGATCGATGAAGCAGCCGCTGAGGAACTGCCGGTGCGCCCCTAACAGTGCCTCACACAAGCGACCCAACCGCGCTGCCGCCGCGCAGCTTCTTCCCGGGCTATCTGTGTGCATCGGAGCCTGTGCTGAGCGCAGGCGAAGCATGCATCTGTGGTTGCTGTTTGTCGTTCTAAGGGCGCCGATCGGCCAGCCGCATCTCGATCGCTGCGCGTAGCGCACCGGGACGAATGCCAACCTGACCGAGCAGGCTCACCCCGCCCGCTTCGGCCTGGATGGGTGCGGTGACCTGTTCGAGTGAGACGTCGAGCCGGTGGAGGATCAGCGCGTTTCGGTACCCAAAGACGAGGATGCCGAGCAGCAGGTGCTCCGTACCGATGCGCTTGTGGTTGAGCCGTCGCGCCTCGTCTTCGGCAAAGTCGAGCGCCCGAAGCCCACCCCTACTGGCGTCGAAGATCCGTCGCACCGCCGGACTGAGCGGCTCGTCCAGCTTGGCGGCCCAGCGCTCTGCGCTGGCAATCGGCGTCACTCCCCCAGCATCTTGGTGCTTTGCCTTGCGGGAGGCGGCTGCCCTGCGCCCCGTTGAACGCGGCAGATCGCGCATTTGGCCGGGTCCCGGATGCCGCAGCGCGTAGACGCGCCCTTGCCCAGCCGCGACGTAGATCACGCCGCCACGCACGTCCGGCAGATGGCACTGCCGAACTGGCCCGGCATTGCCCGGCGCCAGATCGCAGAGCCGTTCGCCGGCTCGCGGATCGAGGATCCCCAGCCCGTCAATGCGAGACTCGTAGAGGAGCCTCGTCTCGCTGCTCCACCGCAGAGCGGCAAAGTACTTGGCGCACGGCCGGGTGTATGCCGGTTCGGCATCGGTAGCGTTGCTGCCGTCACCGCCCGCGGGCACGCCGATTAGCTCCAGCTCTCCCAGCACCCGCTCTCCCGCTGCTTCCGGCGTGGTGGGCGGAAGGGACCTGGCGACGACCACGAGCAGGTCGCCGGCGACAACGCACTGCCGGATGCGCCTGCCTGCCCAGTGCCACCGCCGGACGATCCGGCCATCGTCCGGCCGCAGCAGACAGACCGATGCCGTCGTCTGCACGAGCACGTGTCCCCGGAAGAGTGCAAGCGCGGCGGCCGAGGGCCCGTCGAGCGCCTGCCGCCAGACTTCGCTGCCGGTCTCGACGTCGTAGCCGATCGCAAAGCCCGTCAGCGTCGCGACGATGCACGTCTGTCCGTGCACGAGCGCGGTCGCATTGATCGGCGTCTTCTCGGTGGGCGCCGGCAACTGCGACCAGACGATCTGCCCCGTCTCGGCGTCGAGGCACCAGAGGATGCCGGCCCGATCGCCCAGGAACACCTTCCCGGCGCCGACCGCCGGCGACGCATCGCCGTACCAGATGTCCTTGCCTGCCCGGCCGATCGGTCGCTGCCAGACGCTGCGCCCGCTCTCCGGCCGCAGGGCAAACAAGAGATCGCCGGTGAGGCCGTACACGACGCCGTTGGCGTGCAGCAGCCCCCCGTGCGGCAGCGCGGTCAGCGGGCGCCGCCAGCGCATGCGGCCGCTCTCCCGATCGAGCGCGCACAGCGCGTGCGGCGACGAGAGTGCTACCAGGACGGCCGAATCGACCACCTGCGGGTTTGGCCGCGGGCCGAACGGCGCCGTGAACCGGCTCGCGCCACGAATCTTCCGCTGCCAGATCGACAGGTTTTCCAGCCACAGTGGCTCGGCCGCCTCTTGTGTGGACGGCGCCGGCGGCGGGGCGGCGGGCGAACCCGCCTCGCCGGCCGCCGCGAGCGCCGCGACCTGTTGCTCGATGTGGCGCTTGAGTCGAGGCCAGCTCGGGAAGCTGTGCTCGCGGGCAATCACCAACTGGGCATCGGCGAGCAAGAACGCCGCGGCGAAGATCGCCGCGGCGCCGGCGCCGGATCGGCCGCGCTGTGCGCGCGTACGAGCTCCTTGGCCTGCTTGCGATACTGCCCCAAATGCGGCCGCAACGGCAGCGCCCTGGGCGCATTGGGGGCAACGGACTCGGTCACGACGACCTCCTTTCTCCGGTCGCCTGCCGTCCGCAGCTACAGGCAGAAAGAAGGTTCGTGAACCAACAAAGCGGCGAAGCTACGAGGTGGGCACCGCCCTTCCCGCGGACCGGGCGCGTCCTTGGTGCGCACCCCGAGTGTAGCGCTCCTGCTTGCCGGGTGCAACGCTGCGCGTTGCGCCATAACTAATGTGAGCGTAGGAGGGATCGTTGCGCCATATCTCCTGTGACTTTCCGTCGAAGGAGAGGAGAGGACCATGTGAGTGCAACGACAAAGCAAGCAGGAATACATGGCGCGCATGCAGGTGCGCTACCTGAAGGCCAGCAAGCGGGAGAAGGGGAAGCGGTTGGACGAGGTGGTCGAGGTGACGGGCTATCACCGGCGGCACGCGGTGCGGGTGCTGCGGCACGGCCGGTTCCCGGATCCGAAGCTGGCGGCGGTGCAGGGTCTCGCCGCACCCGATCAGCGGGCGGCGCGGCGGGGGACGGGAAGCGGTGGGCGGCCCCTTGGCCGGCCACGGGTGTACTCGTCGGTGGTGGTGGGAGCGCTGCGGACAGCGGCCGAGGCAAGCAACTGGCTGTGTGGCAAGTGCCTCGCGCCCTTTCTGCCCGAGTTGGTGCCGGCACTCGAGGCGGAGGGGGAGCTGCGGCTCACCGCCGAGGACCGGACGCAACTGCTGGCGATGAGTGCGCGCACGATCGACCGGCGCCTGCGGCTGTTCCGCTTCCAGCGCGATCCGAAGAATTGGCACGGGCTGGGCACAACCAAGCCGGGCACACTGCTCAAGAATCAAGTGCCGATCCAGACCTATACCCCGTGGGAGGACCAACGGCCGGGCTTCCTGGAGATCGACCTGGTGGCGCACTGTGGCACCACGACCGAGGGCTTCTCTCTGAATACGCGCGTCGGGACCGATGTGGCGACCGGCTGGACAGAGTGCGTCGGCGTCTGGGGCAAGAGCCAGCAGGCGGTCTTCGCCAGCGTGGAAACGAGCCGAGGGCGGCTGCCGATGCGCCTGCTCGGCTTGGATTCCGACAATGGGAGCGAGTTCCTCAATGCCCATCTGGTGCGCTACTGCACCCAGGAAAAGCTCACCTTCACCCGCAGCCGGCCCTATTGGAAGAACGACCAGGCCCACGTCGCACAAAAGAACTGGTCGGTCGTGCGCAAGCTCGTCGGCTACGGGCGGTACGAGAGCGAGGTCGCGCTGGCGCAGCTCAACCGCGTCTACGACCTACTCCGGGTCTGGACCAACTTCTGGCAGCCCTCGCTCAAACTCATCGCGAAAGAGCGCGACGACGCCACGGGCACGAGCCGCAAGAAATACGACGCCGCGCAAACGCCCTATCGTCGCCTCCTGGCCAGTGGCGTCCTTGACGCGGCGCAGCAGCAGGCCCTGGCCGAAACGTTCGCGGCCTACGGCCCGATGGCGCTACGGCGCCAGTTGGCCGCCGCTGTCGAGCAACTGACCCGTCTGCAGGAACGTCCAAACGAGCTCTTCGCGCTGGAACACGACGAGCACGAGCGCAAGAAGGCCGGCTGAGCCGGCTCACGAGGCCACGACGACACACACCTACAGTCACATCGAGTTATGACGCAACGATACCCCCAAAGTCACATTGAGTATTGACGCAACACGCGCTGCCAGCGCTTCGGGTGCAAGCAAGATGTCCGGAGGCGGCGATGTCCTGTAGGGGCGTCTGGCGATACGCCCAGGGGCCGCGGCCGGGCGTATGCCATCATCTGCTCCAACTATTTACCGGTTCCAGGTACGCCGTAGAGCACGATGTGGCCCTGTCAGCCGTAGCGCGGGGTCTTGTGCCCCGCCGAGCGGCTGCTGGCGGGGCACAAGACCCCGCGCTACGGTCCACACACGGGCCGCGCACCGTCATAGGCTACCTGGTTCCGGCAATTAATTGGAGCAAATGGTATGCCATACGCCCCTACGGACCGGCGGCGGTCCCCGGAACTCTTGCGCGCACCCGGCGCTTCGGGGGTGGCCAGCGTTCGATGCGACAGGCACAGAGAGGTCGAGCGAGCGCTCGTACTACATCCTGCGGCTCGACGAAGACGGACAGCCGCGCATCCGCGTCGCGCCCACGTGGGCTGAGCCGCCAGTCACGGGGGAGCCGCGCGGTCTAGCGTGAACGGCCGAGGGTCAGGTGCATGATGTGGCGGCGGGTGCCGGCGCGACCGATTTCCTTGAACCCGGCCGCGCGGAACATGGTCGTGGTGCCCATGGAGCGGTAGCTCGGCGAGTCCGGCGCGACGGGGTACGCCTCGACGATGGTAGCGCCACACTTCGCCGCGCGATCCACGGCCGCGGCGAGCAGTTGCCTGGCGATGCCCTGACCGCGCAGCCGGCGGAGAACGTAGAAGCAGATGAGCGACCAGACCGTTTCGCCATCACCGGCGGCCGGGCCGCCGAGTCGCTGGTACGTGTCCCGCGGCGCGATCGAACACCATGCGACGGGCTCGCCGTCGAGGTAGCCGAGGATGCCCACCGGCTCGCCGGCCTCGATGCGGTGTCTCATGGACTGCTTGCGGGCCGCTCTGGTCCGATCCTTGAGCGTGTCTCCAGCCGCGCGCCAGACCATGCACCAGCAGTAACCGGGAGCCCCCGGCGACTCGAAGAGCCGCGCGAAGTCCTCCCAGCGGGACTTCGTGACCGGCCGGAACGTGAGCGACGGCGGAGTTGCCACTTGTCAGTGCTCAGTCGTTACTGGCCCATGTGGGCCCTTTTATCTTCGCCGAATCCACTCACGGTCATTCTTGCACGCGGGTGGTAGTGATGAAAAGGCGTGCGGCGCCCCCCTTTGAGTCAGGCTGGGGCAGGCCACCAGTGGAGTTGATCCGGTTTCGTGGCTCTGGCACGATCTTGGTGCCGATACGCCTCATCCCCATGTCCCCGTGAGCGACAGACCGGTGCCGGCCTCGATCCCGGCCGCTGGTATAGGATGTGCTAACGGAGGGGAGCGGCCACTGGAGACGACGGGACACGCGGGCAGCGAGTGGGGACCGGGACGGGCGACGCGCCGCCGGGCCTGGCGTCATCTGGTGCGGACGGCCGGGACCGCCGCCGCCGGGGTGACGGCGCTGGCGGCACGGGCGCGTGGTTCGGGACCGGCCACGCCGCCGGTCGCAGCGGCGGCGCCGGGCGCGCCGGTGCCAGCACCGCGCCGGGTGCGTCTCGGCACGACGATCTGGGACGTCCTGGGCTTCCACGATACACCGGATGTCGGCGGCAGCCGCGACTTAGCCGCGTTCGAGCGCCACCTCAGCGACCTCGGCGCCAAGTGGGTCATCGGCGTCATGCCCCGGCGCGAGTGGTACCAGGCGGTCGAGCGGATCGGGGCCGCGCCAATCACGCGCCTGATTCTCCCCGGCAACCGGTACGACGGCGAGCTTCTGAGGCGGCTCCTCACCGGCATCCCGCCGGGGTCCCTCGTTCTCCCCTTCAACGAGCCCAACCTGGTGGCCGAGACCGGCTATCCCGTCCTCCCGCAGCTCCACGCGCTTGACCTGATCCAGGCGGCCTACGTGATCGCCCAGGCCGGCTGCACGACCTTGATTACGCCCCTGGCCCAGGAAGGGGCACTGATCCCCGAGCCGGGCGTGCTCATCGACGAGCTCGCGTACTTCGAGCAGCTGCTCCGCGCGTTGACCAGCCTGGAGAGCCGGACGTGGATCCGTGAGCACATGGCCCTGGCCTACCAGGTCAAGTACAACGTCAACCAGGGCGCCGACCCCTTCCACCGCCTGGGCGCCCATTACGTGCACCTCGTCGTCCCGCTCATCGGCTACCTGGACATCTACGTCACCGAAGGGGGCTACTTCCTGATGGACGTCCCCACGATCGACTACCAGGCGGTCGCCGACGACACGACCGCGTTGCTGGCCACCGAGCTCCCGCCGGCCCTGTGCGAGCACGTTAAGCTATGGGGCCTGTGGGTGTATGCCAATCTCTTCCAACGCCCCACCGCGCATCAGGGGGACTCGGTGGTTCACCGGCTGGAGCGGACGGCCCTGTGGCAGCTCTCCGGCCCCACGCCCGTCTATCACGCTATCGTGGAGTACGGCAGCCGGCAGGCGGGCTAAGGGCTGCCGGTCTGCGCCGGCGTCCCTCGCCCGGCTGGGGAGTGCCCAGCCCAGGCCCAGCCCGTCGTTGGCCGCCAAGCTGCGGATCAGCGTCGCCCAGGTCTACAGGAAGTACAAGGCCACGATCGCCACGCCATCGGGACCCTACAAGGTCCTGCTGGTGACGGTCGAGCGCGGCGACAAGAGGAAGCCACTGGTGGCACAGTGGGGCGGCATTCCGCTGCGACGACAGCGCAACGCGGTCCTCACCGACCAACCCCAGAGGATCTGGAACACCAAGACCGAGTTGTTGGAGCGGCTCCTCGCCGACACTTGCGAGCTGTGCGGCTCAAGGGAGAACGTCGAGGTGCACCACATCCGGCGCTTGGCAGACCTCTAGGCTAAAGGTCGGGCTGAGAAGCCCGAATGGGCCAAGGTCACTCTACTTTTCGCTAACTCACGTGGCCGGGACCGGTGATTTGGAGCCGCCC
>JACQGX010000420.1 GCA_016199265.1 Chloroflexota bacterium
GTTCCGGGGGCCGCCACTGGTTGTAGGGGCGTATCGACATACGCCCAGGGGCGGCGGCCGGGCGTATCTCCATACGCCCCTACAGGAAAGCCACGCCGCCGGAACTTCTGCGTGCACCCGGGCCATTGGGGATGGTCCCCGCGCGGGGGCACTATACCCACTTGGGCCACTCCGGGCGCGAATGAATGACCAGGTGCTAGACTGGCGCGCGTGAAAGCGAAGCAGGCCAAACGAAGCGGCCAAGCGGGAGTTCTCGAAGTTGTGGTGCTGGGTGGCCTGACGCTCTTGCTTCTGGCCGGCGGCGGCGCCGTCGCCGCCAGCTTCGGCACGGCAGGACTTGGCCAGCAGCGCGTCGTGCAGGGGAGCTTCGCGCCCGGCGGAACGGCCGAGTACCGCGGCGGCACGCAGCAGCCGGTGGCGCCGATCGCGCCGCAGGCGCCGGCAGCGGCGACCGTCGTGCGGGCACCGTAGAAACGTTCACCGCCGAGACGCAGGGTGGAGCGCAGAGAGCGCAGCGCCATCAACGTAGGTAGTGCAGTAGATGCCCATACCGCGGACGACTGGCGCAGCAGGGATACATGACGAGGGGTGCCAATGACGACCGAGCCCGTGACGCCGCCGACGATCGCGATGCATTGTGCCTCGTGTGGCGCGGCCGCGCGCCTCAGTGCCAAGTTCTGCGTGGTGTGCGGCGCGCCGCTGGCGCAGCGAATCTGCGCCCAGTGCCAGGCGGTCAATGCCTCGACCGCGCTGTACTGCGCCGAATGCGGCACGCCCATGGACGTCGAGGCCCGAATGGCCACCGCATTGGTCGTGCCTGCCTCGGGCATGGCCACGTCGGCGGCGGCTGACGCGGATGACGATCTTGGGCCAGAAGTCGACGAGCCACGCAACCTGCGCGAATGGATCCAGCAGGGATTCGGCGTACCCGGTACGTACGCCTTCCGCATCGTCAACCTGATCGTGATGGTGTTGGTCTATCTCTCGATCGGCGCGATCATGCTCGAATCGATCCCCGAGCTGCAGGAATGGTTCGATCCGTATTTTCAGGTCTTCGAGCTCGTCGTGACGCTCCTGTTCACCGTCGAGTACGCCTGTAACATTTACGTCGCGAAGAACAAACGCGCGTACATCTTCAGCATCTGGGGAATCATCGATTTTCTGGCCATCTTCCCCACATTGCTGCACTTCGCCGACCTGCTCTTCCTGCGCATCGTACGCACCGTGCGGCTGCTGCGCCTGCTCCGCCTCCTGCGAATCCTCCGGGTGCTCAAGATCCTCAAGGCGATGCGGACGTTACGCGAGGCTGCCGGCGCCGCCGAGGGCAGCACGTTCAAGGAGGACCTCCAGCTCTATTTCGCCTGCCTGTTCTCGGTGGTGGTTATCTCCGCCACGCTGGTGTACTACGCCGAGGCCCACGTCGAAGGCACGCCGTTTACCCACATTCCGGCGGCGATGTGGTGGACGCTGCTCACCATCAGCAGTATCGGCTACGAGAACTTCGTGCCGGTCACGGCGCTGGGCCGCGCCGTGGCGGTGGTGACGCTCTTCGCCGGGCTCGGGCTCTTTGCGCTGCTGGTGACTGTCGTCGGGCGCGGCCTGCGCGAGTACAATGCGGCGAAAGGCTTCACGCCCCAAGCGTAGGCAGCTCCCACTGAGGCAATCGCACGGCGCCGGTGACGAGCAGGTACGCGGCGGCAAGCAGCAACACCACAATCGCCACCAGCACGACCGCGCCAAAGACGGGTGAGCGGCGCCGCCGGCGTGAGACGTAGACCACGTCGGTCGCGCCCCACAGGCGGGAAGCGAGATCGCCGACCAACGGCAGTGGCGCCGGGCGCCGGCGACTCAGCCCCCAGGCTTGGAGCCGGGGACCCTCGAGCCGGTTGCGATCCGGGCGGCCGCCGAACAGACCGACCGTCCCGGCCGCCTGGTTACGCCGGCTGTCTCTTGCCGGACGTCCAACCGCGGGTGGGGCACCATCACGACGCCTGTCGTACGTCTCGCGCGTTTCTCGGTCGCCTGACCTACCCGGACCGGTCGCAGCGGGCGCAGCGCCCAGATTGCCCGACCTGGATGCGAGGGCGGGAGGGGGGTGCAGGCAATTGTTCCGGAGCCCCTCCGCTCGCCCTGAGCCGGTCGAAGGGCGCCCTTCGACCGGCTCAGGGCGAGCGGTATAGTGCTCGGAGGTTCTGCCTGCACCCGATGCAAAGTGATCCCAGCCGCGCTGGACGAGCGCTACGCGCCGGCCGGCGGCGTCGACGACCTCGACGTGGCCGCGCTTGTCGTCGAGCGCGCCGATCTCCGTCGCGGCGACGCCGGCATCGGCCAGCGCCGCGAGGGCGCGGCGCATCACGGGCTCGGGCGCCGCGAACAGCAGCTCGTAATCCTCGCCGCCGCCGGCTGCCCATGCGAGCGCGCGGTCCGGGTAGGCCTGTCGCGCGGCCGGGTGGAGCGGCAGCAGATCGGCACGCACGACCGCACCGGTGCTACTTGCGGCACAGAGCTTCTCGAGATCGGCAAGCAACCCATCGGAAACATCCATCGCGCATCGCACGCCGGCGGTA
Organism: Chloroflexota bacterium; assembly: GCA_016199265.1. Classification (GTDB taxonomy): domain Bacteria; phylum Chloroflexota; class UBA11872; order UBA12225; family UBA12225; genus JACQGX01. Next base: position 2,568 of record JACQGX010000420.1, read on the forward strand.
CGAATGAGGCGGCCGGCGGCGAGCTGTGGACGCGGCCGGCGGTGGGCCACAGCCAGCGGGGCGCGCTGCGCCTCCGGCGCTGATTGAGGGTGCCGCAGTGCATAGAGGCCGGCAGCGGCGGCGCCCAGCACGCCCGTGACGGCGAGGCGGTCGCCCGGGAGGCCGGCATCGCGGCGAAGCACCGTATCGGCTTCGGCCGCCGGCACCGAGCCAAGCACCGTGACACTCACGACCATATCGGCGGGCACCGAAGTCGTATCGCCACCGGCGATCGTGCATCCTGCTTCGCCGGCGAGCTCCCGCATGCCGGCGTACAACTCGAGTACGTCCGCCGTCGCGGTGTCTCCTCGCAGGCCCAGGCTGACGAATGCCCACTCGGCCGGCGCGCCCATCGCGGCGAGGTCGCTGAGGTTGACCGCGAGCGCCTTCCAGCCCAGGTCGCGCCAGCTCATGAGGGTAAGATCGAAGTGTACGCGCTCGACGAGCATGTCGGTGCTGGCGACAAGCGCCACCGCCGGCTGCATCCACACCGCCGCGTCGTCCCCAATCCCGACGATCGGTACCATCGGGGCCTTCGAATTGGCCACCGGCGCGGCACCCAGTGCGCCCGATGGCGGTTCGCCGCCTAGCACGTCCCGAATCCGGGCGATCAGCCCGAATTCGCCGGTGTCACGCAGCGTTGGTGAAAGACGCTCAGCCATGGCAGTAGGCAGTAGGCAGTGAGCCCTTGAGTGGGCCGGATCGCTCGCCTGCGCGTTAAAGGTACCGGATGATCCTTGCAAGGGTACAATCCCGCGGAGCGCCGATGGCACAGAGACGCTGCTCCACGATGGAGTAAGAACCGCCTGCCTACTGCCTACTCAGAAAATGCCGTACCACGTGCTGGCGATCGCGCCGACCTCGTTTTTCGCCGATTACGGCTGCCACGTGCGCATCTTTGAGGAGGCGCGGGCGCTTGGTGTGCTCGGCCACCAGGTCACGATCTGTGCCTACCACAATGGGCAGGACCCGCCGCCGGCCAGGGGCGTGCGCGTCGTGCGGATGCCCCGCGTGCCCTGGCACGCCGAGATCAGGGTCGGATCGCACTACCACAAGCTGTACTTCGATGCGCTGCTGGCGGCGACCGCCTTGGCGACCTCCATCGGTCGGGTCGACGTCGTCCACGCGCACCTGCACGAGGGCGCGCTGATTGGGTACCTGGTCAGCCGGCTGCGCGGCGTGCCGCTCGTGTTCGACTATCAGGGCAGCTTGTCCTGCGAGATGGTCGACCACCAGTTTCTCCGTCCCGATAGTCCCCTCTATCGGCCGATCTTGTGGCTCGAGCACCTGATCGATCGTCTGCCGGATGCGACGCTCACCAGCTCGCAGAACGCCGCGCGGCTGCTGGCGGCGTCGCCGCACCGGCGGCCGCCGCGCGCGCCGGTGGAATGCCTGGCCGACGCCGTCGACACCGACTTCTTCTCCCGCCCGTCGCCGGACGCGGTGAACGGCCTGCGGCAGAGGCTGGATATCCCTGCCGGGCGCGAGGTCGTCGGCTTCCTCGGCCTGCTCGCCGAATACCAGGGCGTCGGCGATCTGATCTACGCCGCGCGGCGGGTGATCGAACGCCGGCCCAACACCCACTTCTTGATCATGGGCTACCCGGGCCTCGAGCGGTATCGGCGCCAGGCGTTTGAGCTGCAGATACTGGATCACGTGACGTTTACCGGGCGTGTACCGTACCTCCAGGCACCGGCACACCTCGCGCTCGCCGACGTCGCGGTATCGGCCAAGCAGTCGACGACCGAAGCGAACGGCAAGCTCCTGAACTACATGGCGATGGGGCTGCCGGCGGTCGTCTACGACACGCCGGTTGCCCGCGAAGTGCTGGCCGATCTGGCGGTGTACGTCGCGGCCGGTGACGTCGCCTCGTTGGCCGAAGCGATCGCCGGGCTACTCGACGACCCGGCACAGCGCGCCGCGCTGGCGCCGGCGCTGCGGCAGCGCGCCGAGCGAGAGTTCTCGTGGACGGCGCTCGGCGACCGGCTGGTGCGCGTCTACGAGAGCGTGCGGGCGGGCGCCGCCGGCCGCCAGTGGCGCCCCATTTCCCACGTGCAGTAGTGAACCAGTAGACTCTGTCGAGTATGCCCACCGCGACTGAAGAGCAGGTCCCCAAGCCCCTAACCTACGCGTTGATGTACCACTTCTTGTGGTTCGTCTTCTTCTTGTTGACGGTGTTGATGCTCGAGGGGGTTCTCCTCGCCGCCGGCCGGCGCGACGCCGCCGCACTGCTGCCGCCACTGGCGCTGCTCGTCTTCGCGGCGATCGCCGCCGCCGGCTCGCTCGCTGCGTTCTCGATCCGGGTCCAGGTGCTGCTCGGGAAGATGCATAGGGAGGAGGCGTTCGATGGGGCGGCGGCCGGCAGCCGGGCGATCCTTGTGCTTGTGCCGGCGGTACTGGCGCTCTGGTGGGCACTCACGCGGACCGTGTGGCGCGATGCAGGCTGGTCGCAGCCGGTACAGATGACCGTCGCGGTGGCGCAGGTGGAGCTCGTCGTCTGGTGGCTTTCGCACCTTGCCAGCGTACGGGGTCTCGCGCGCGGACGGAAGAAGTACCTGGCAGGCGCGGGCGCACGCGGGCCGGCTGCTCCGCCGCCCGCGATGGCCAACACGACAGCAGAGGCGGCAGACACCGAGGACGCGACGGCACTTCCCGCTGGACGTCCGCCTCAGGGCACGCCGGAAGCACGGCCTACCGGGCGGGCGGCCAAGCTGCTCTCCTCTCCGGCGAAGAGGTAACGGTGACCGTCGTAAGGCAGGGAATTACCGAAGCACCCGGCGACGAGTGCGATCAGATGGCCGAGCCGGCCGGTACTGTCGGTCGCATCCTCGTCGTCGACGACGCTCGCAGCATCCATCAACTGCTGTCTGTTGGTCTCGGCGAAGCCGGATTCGAGGTCGTCTGCGCGGCCGACGGCCCGGAGGGGCTCGCCAAGTTTCTCGAGCAGCGGCCCGATGCCGCCATCGTCGACGTGCTCATGCCCAGGATGGACGGCTACGAGTTGTGCCGTCGTTTGCGCGAGATCTCCGATGCGCCGATCATCATGCTTTCGGCGCTGCGCAACGAGGCCGAGATCGTTCGCGGGCTCGAAGCCGGCGCCGACGACTACGTCACCAAGCCGTTCAGCGTGACCGAGCTCGCCGCCCGGCTGCGTGCGCACCTGCGCCGCCAGCGGCGCGCGGACGCGCCCCAGCGCCATCTCGCTTTCGACGGCGGCCGTCTTACCATCGACCTGGATAGCCTTCGCGTCGTCCGTGACGGAAACGACGTGCCGCTCAGCGCCACCGAATTTCGCCTGTTCGAATACCTGGCGGCCAACGCCGGCCGGGTGGTGCCTCACCGCGAGCTGGTGTCGCACCTGTGGGGCAAGGACGGCGACCGGCTCGCGCCGTACCTCAAGATTTACGTTCGCCGGCTGCGGCAGAAGGTCGAGCCTGATCCCGCGCAGCCGCGCTACGTGCTGTCTCGCCACGGGACCGGCTACTTTTTCCCCGCCGAGGCCGGCGCAGCGGATACGTCGTCGGGCGCGGTACAGTAAGCGCGACACGATGCGGGGCAGCGCAAGAAGGATCTCGCAGCGCTAAATGCAACGCACCTTGGACCTTGGACTTACGGCAGCGCACACAAGCGTATCGGTCATAGTGCAACGATGGCGAAGCTGAAGCTGGGGTATAAGGCGTCGGCGGAACAGTTTGGGCCGCAGGAGCTGTTGGAGTTTGGCGTGCACGCCGAGCGATGTGGCTTCGACAGCGTGCTGGCGAGTGATCATTTCCAGCCCTGGCGGCACACGGGTGGCCACGCCGTCTTCTCGCCAGTGTGGCTGGGCGCGCTTGGCGCGCGCACGGAGCGGGTGCTCCTGGGGACGAGCGTGATGACGCCCACGTTCCGTTACCACCCGGCGGTGGTAGCGCAGGCGATGGGCACGCTTGGCTGCCTGTTCCCGGGCCGCGTGCTCTTGGGCGTGGGCACCGGCGAGTCGCTCAACGAGGTACCGCCGCTCGGGATCGAATGGCCGGAGTTCAAGGAGCGGTTTGCGCGGTTGCGCGAGGCCATCCAGCTCATGCGCCGCCTGTGGAACGAGCAGCGAGTCACATTTGATGGCACCTACTACACGACCAAGAACGCCACCGTGTACGATGCGCCCGAGGGCGGTGTCCCGCTCTACGTCGCGGCCGGCGGTCCGCAGATGGCCAGATACGCCGGCAGGGTGGCCGATGGCTTCATCTGCACCAGCGGCAAGGGCGAGGCCCTCTACCGCGAGCAGCTCCTCCCGGCGCTGACAGCCGGCGCCCGCCAGGCCGGGCGCGAGCCGGATTCGCTCGACAAGCTGATCGAGGTGAAGGTCTCCTTCGACACCGATCGCCGGCGCGCGATAGAGGACACGCGCCACTGGGGCGCACTGGCGCTATCGAGCGAGGAAAAGACGGGTGTGGAAGATCCACTGGAGCTGGAACGGCTGGCAGACGCGCTGCCGGCCGAGCGCACGGCGAGCCGCTGGATCGTCTCGACGGACCCGGACGAGCACGTCGAGCGGATCAGGTTTTATGTCGATCTTGGCTTCACGCACCTGGTCTTCCACGCGCCGGGCCCGGACCAGCGCCGCTTTCTCGATCTCTACGCCGCGCACATCCTACCGAGGCTGCGGAAGCTGTAGCCGCGCGGGTGTACGATTCGCGGGAGTCCCGTGCTGGCGCACGGCTTGCTACGAGTTTCGCGGGAGGCACGTGAGATGTTTCTAGTTCGGTTTCTGTTCTGGCTGCTCACCCTGCCGATCCGGCTGGTGTTCTGGGTGATTGGATTAGCGCTGTGGGTGTTCACGCTCCCGCTGCGGATCGTGTTCCTCGTGCTCGGACTGATTGGGTTTGGGCGGATTCTGCAGTTGGGCGCCCTGGCCGCTGCCGGTTATTACTTGTACCGGCTGCTTAGCGGCGAAACGCAGCAGCGCACACCAAGCACAATTGGCACTACCACCACAGATCCGTCAACCGCCGCCTAGCGCGCGGACACCAAGTGAAAGTGCCCGCCGGCCGCAAGGCCTTGGCGGGCCGCTTACTGGGTACAACAGCACACTCGGGCAGCGCTACGGCCGGGCAATCGTGATCGGCGGTGATGCCCACTATCCGGCGGCTCTCACGTGCAGCCGCCGCAGACTTTGCGCGTCGTCGGGCAGCGGCGGGACGGCCATGTAAAGGGGGTTGGCAACGATGACGGATGCGGTCCGGTTGCTAGTCGTGAGAGAAGCATCGGGTGCGGAGCGAGTGATTCCACTCGACCGCAGTGAAGTCGCCATTGGCCGCGATCCCAGTTGCATCGTCAGGCTGGACAGCCCGTTTGCGTCCCGCCAGCACGCCCGTGTGGAGGTGCGCGACGAGGGTGTAACGCTGGTAGACCTTGGAAGCCGCAACGGCTCGATGCTGAACGGCGAACGGGTGCGGGGCGCCGTCCAACTGAACGCCGGCGACGTGATCACGATCGGTGATGCCACGATCCAGTGTCTGGCCGAGCGGCCATCGGGCGGCACCACGTTCGTGTTTCCACCTAAAACGGCTGGACCGTCTCCATCAGATTTCCTCCGGGTGGATGCGCGGCTCTATGAGGTGTGGATCGGCGAGACAAAGCACGAGCGGCGGCTGTCGGCCCAGGAGTTTCACCTCTTGGCCTACCTCTACGTGCATCAAGACCGCGTCTGCACGCGCGAAGAGCTGGGCGACGCTATCTGGGGCGCCGACCGATGGGATATGAACATGCTGCACCGGCTGGTGCACCGGCTCAAGGAGAAGCTCGAGCCAAACCCAGAGCGCCCGCGGTACGTGCAGACCGTCCCGTGGATCGGCTACCGGCTGACGCCCTAGCCCGGCCGTTTCGGCTGGCGAGGGGTCACCCCTTTAGTGCGTAGGCGATGGACTCGTCGTGCGACATGGCCTGCCCCGCTGCAAAAACGGCTGTAAACGAATCGCCATCCAGCGCGGCCCGCACGGCGGCCAGGTTACGCTCGTAGTCGGCCAGATCGACGGGTCCCAGGGCAGCCCCGGCGGCGCTCAGCAGCGCCGCGGCGGCTCCCAACAGTCGCGCCGCTCGCTTGGGTTTCCCGAAGGAGTGGGCGACACCTGCCAGGCCCGCGAGACACCCCGCGACCACTGGATGTTGTTGCTGCTGCGCGGCCAGGCTCAGGGACGCGGCAAACAGGTGTGCCGCCTGCTCCTGATCGTGCTGCCGCTGCGCCACGTGGCCCAGGTTGTGCAGCACCCAGGTGACGTCCCCTTTGGCGCCCAACTCTCTAAAGAGCGCCAGGCTCTGTTGGTAGTGCTCTGCCGCTCTCGAGTAGTCTCCCCGACACCGTGCTACTTCGCCCAAGCGATTGAGTGCGTCGGCGATGCCCTGCTTGTTGCCCACCTCTCGGAAGAGCGCCAGGCTTTCCTCGACCAGCGACCGGGCCGCCGTGTGATCCCCCTGGTCGGCAGCAAGCTGTCCCAGACTGCCCAGCGCGGACGCGATACCCCACCTGTCTTCCAGTTCCTGCCGCAGCGCCAGGCTCTCATCGAAGTAGGCACGGGCCAAGGCATGGTCGCCTTGCACTCGAGCGATTATCCCCAGGTTGTTGAGCGCTGCGGAGGTGATATGCTTGTTCCCCAGTTCCCGGGAGAGCGCCAGGCTCTCCTCGTAATATGCTCGCGCCAGCGTATGGTCGCCGAGGCCCTTGGCAACAAGGCCCAGGTTGTTCAGCGAACTGGCGATACTCCATCTGTCGCCCAGCCGCCGCCGCAGCGCCAGGCTCTCCTCGTGATGCGCACGCGCCGAGGCATAGTCGCCTTGCGCTCGCGCGACCAGTCCAAGGTTGTTGAGCGACGCGGCGATGCCCTGCTGGTCACCCAGTTCCCGGCGGAGCGCGAGGCATGCTTCGTGGTGCGCCCGCGCCACGGCAAGGTCGCCCTGGTACCAGGCCAGGTTGCCGGCTCCATTGAGCGCCCTCGCCCGATGCCTCGCGGTGGCTCTCCCGTTCGCCTGCAGCGCCCGCTCCAGCCAGCGCCGCCCCTCAGCAAAGTGCCCGTGAACGGCCCAGAAATGCCACAGGGCGGCCGCCAGCCGGGTGCCGGTTTCCGCCTCGCCACCCTCCAGCGACCACGCCAGAGCAGCGCGGAAATTGTCGTGCTCCCGCTCCAGCCGCCCCAGCCAAGCCTCCTGGCCCTGCCCGCGCAGCCCCGACTCGGCCTGTTCGGCCACTGCCAGGTACCAGGTGGCATGCCGGGCGCGCAACCGTGCTGCCTCGCCGGCCTCTCCCAGGCGTTCCGCGGCGTAGGCACGCACCGTCTCCAGCAAGCGGAAGCGGGCCTCGGAGCCGCGGGCGTCTACCACTACCAGCGACTTCTCTACGAGGCGCGCCAGCAGGTCGAGCACCTCCGCCGCGGCGACGCCCTCACTCGGGCAAGCCGCGCCGGCGGCATCGGTGCGATCTGTAGCGTCGGCGGCAACCGCACCAGCGGCGGCGTCGGCGCAGACGGCCTCAGCGGCCTCCAAAGTCCAGCCCCCGGCGAACACCGCCAAGCGGCGGAAGAGCGACTGCTCCGCCGGTGCTAGGGAGGCGTGGCTCCAGTCCAGCGTGGCGCGCAGTGTCTGCTGGCGGGGCAGCGCGGTGCGGCGGCCACCGGTGAGCAGGCGGAAGCGGTCGTCGAGACGAGCGGCAATCTGGGCAGGCGTGAGCACCGGCACGCGCGCCGCCGCCAGCTCCAGCGCCAGGGGCAGGCCGTCCAGGCGGTGGCAGATCTGGCCGATGGCGCGGGCGTTCTCTGCCGTCAAGGCGAAGTCCGGCCGGGCGGCCACCGCCCGGTCGACGAACAACTGCACGGCATCGTACGCCAGGAGCTGCTCCGGCGGCACCGCGTCGTCTTGGTCCGGGTACAGGTCGGGCGTAGCCAGGGGCGGCACCGGCCGGGTGGTCTCCCCCTCGCTGCCCATGGGAGCGCGACTGGTGGCCAGGAGCCGCAGGTGCGGACAGGCACGCAGCAGGCGCTCGGCTAGGCTGGCGCACGCCGCCACCAGGTGCTCGCAGTTGTCCAGCACCAGTAGCAGCCGCTTGGGGGCGAGGGCGGCGGCGAGGGTGTCGGGCAGGGGCTGGCCGGGCTGCTCGCGCACGCCCAGCACGGCGGCCACCGCCTGGGGCACGAGCGCCGGATCGGCTAGGGCCGCCATCTCGACCAGCCAGACGCCATCCGGGTACATCGGGAGCACCGCCCGGGCCACTTCGACCGCCAGGCGGGTCTTGCCGGCGCCGCCAGGTCCCGTGAGGGTGAGCAGCCGCGTTCGGGCCGGCGCCTCGGTCAGCAAGTGTCGCAGTTCTACAAGTTCCCGCTCCCGGCCGACGAAGCGCGTAAGCGCCGCAGGGAGATAGTGCGGCGGGAGGGACCTGGGTGATGGCGGCGGCAAGGCCGGTGCCGGCGTTTCGGAAGAGGCGGCGGCTGCGGGGATCGGCAGGTCCTGTGTAGCCGGAAGCGCGGACGGGGCCGGAGAGGTCGAGAACGATACCGCCCCGCCCGCCGGTGGCGCCATTTCTCTTGCGGCCCAACCGGCGGCGGCTTGAACGTCGGCTTTGGCCGCAGACAGCGCGGCGAGGAGCTCGGCGGCGGTCTGGAACCGGTGGGCGGGGTCCTTGGCCAGGCAGCGGGCGACCACCGCCTGGACGGCGGCCGGCACGTCTGCGGGCAGCGGTGGGAGCGGCGCCGTCCGATGCTGGTGCAGGGTGGCCAGCGGCGTGGGGCCGCTGAAGGGCGGCCGCCCGGTCAATAGTTGGTAGAGCAAGACGCCCAAGGCGTACAGATCGGTGCGAGCATCGGCGCGGCCTTCTGCTTGTTCGGGGGCGCAGTACTCGGGCGTACCCAGCAGAGCACCGGGGGCGGTAACCGTCAGCCCCGCGAGGCCGGCCGCCGTGGCGATACCGAAGTCGAGCACCTTGACCTGCCCCTCCACCAGCGCGACATTCTGGGGCTTGAGGTCGCGGTGCACGATGCCCTGCGCGTGCGCCGCGTGGAGGGCGCGGGCGATCTCCACGGCGATCGTGAGCGCCGCGGCCAAGGGCAGCCGCGCCTCGCGGCGCAGGCGATCGGCGAGCGTCTCGCCGGCGACGTACTCCATCACCAGCACGGGGGTACCCTCATGCTCTGCTATAGACAGTCAGATAATGTTCTGGAATCCAGCGCCCCTTCCACCGGGAGTGGAGA
>JACQGX010000414.1 GCA_016199265.1 Chloroflexota bacterium
CTCTCCCCTGGTGGGAGAGGGGCTAGGGGTGAGGGGGCCACGAGCGCCAAACCACCCTACACCATATCCTTGTTCAGCGTTGCCAGGAACTCCTGGTTCGACGCCGTCTTGGACAGGCGGTGCAGCATCGCCTGCAGCGCGTCCTCCGTCGAGCCCAGCGCCGCGAGCATCCGGCGGAGCGTGACCACCTGACGCAGCGTGTTCTCGTCGAGGAGGAGCTCCTCGCGCCGCGTGCTCGACGCCGCTGCGTTGATCGCCGGGAAGATCCGCTTCTCCTGCAGCCTGCGATCCAGCCGCAGCTCCATGTTGCCGGTGCCCTTGAACTCCTCATAGATGAGGTCGTCCAAGCGACTTTCGGTCTCGACCAAGCACGTCGCGATGATCGTCAGGCTGCCGCCCTCTTCGACTTTTCGCGCTGCGCCGAAGAAGCGCTTGGGTGGGAAGAGCGCCGCCGGATCCATACCACCGGTGAGCGTGCGGCCGCTCGGTGGCACGACGTAGTTATACGCGCGCGTGAGTCGCGTGATGCTGTCCAGCAGGATCACGACGTCCCCGCCGATCTCGACCAGGCGCTTGGCACGCTCGAGGCACATCTCGGCGACGCGTGTGTGACTCTCCGGCGGCTCGTCGAACGTCGAGGAGATCACCTCAGCTGCCCGAACGGTCTTCTGCCAGTCGGTCACCTCTTCCGGTCGCTCGCCAATGAGCGCCACCATCACGTGGCATTCGGGATGGTTCTGCGTGATGCCGTGCGCAATGCCCTTGAGAAGCATCGTCTTGCCGGCCTTGGGCGGAGAGACAATCAGACCGCGTTGGCCTTTACCGATCGGCGAGAACAGATTGATGACCCGGTTGGAGAGGTTCGCCTGTTGCAGCTCCTTCGACCCGGCGGTGTCCTTGAGCTCCAGCTTGAGCTCCAGGTCGAACCTTTGGTTGGGGAAGATTGCCGTCAGGTTGTCGAACCATGGCCGGCGCCTCACCTGATCGGGGTCGAGGCCATTGACGGCGTCGATCCGTACCAGGCTGCACAGCTTCTCACCGGCCTTTGGCGGGCGCATCTGACCCGTGACCAGGTCGCCGGTACGCAGGCCAAACTTGCGAATCTGTGTCTGGGAGACGTAAATGTCCGCCGGGCTCGGCATCCAGTGCTTATCCTGGCGCAGGAGACCGTAGCCGTCGTCCATGATCTCGAGGACGCCGATGCGCAACTGCCCGGTGTCCTGGTCGGGAGACGCCTGCGCGAGTCGAGTGATAAGCTCCTGCTTCTTGAGATTGCCGGTGTCGGGGATGTCGGTTTCCCGGGCAAGCTCACGCAATTCGTCGATGGTCTTGGTTTCGAGTTCGGTGTATTGCACTGTTAGCTCTCTTGCGTGGGTGCGAGTGCGCAGCTCATCGAATACCCGTATAGCCGTACGCCGGCCGTATCCGACCGGTACCAGGGAACCGTCGCCCACCGTGCGCCGGGACGATGGCATACGTCTACAACCGCCGGCATACGGCGGAGTTGGCTCGGCGTGGGCCTGCGGACTTGCCGGCCGAAGGGCACTGATGTCTGCTCAATCGGGCAACGCCGGAAACGACCGGGCGTGGCGGCGCGTCTGACGGGCAGACGGCAATAACGGTGTAAATGGTGTAAAAAGGCGTGAGATAAGGGAGTATGCGGCCGGGCCAGGGGGTGGCTCCGAGATACACCAGTTACGTCAAACTCTAGCACTACTCCTGTACAGCCGTCAATATGCTGGCACCATCTCTTGTAGCGGCAGCGGCCGCTGGTCACCCTCGATCGGACGTTCCCGACACGCCTCGACAAAACCCAGGAACAACGGGTGGGGCGCGTGCGGTCGCGACTTGAACTCAGGATGGAACTGTGAGCCCACAAACCACGGGTGGTCGGCGAGCTCGGCAATCTCCACCAACCGGCCATCAGGCGAGACCCCGCTGAGCACCATGCCGTGCGCTTCGAGCAGCTCGCGGTAGGCGTTGTTGAACTCGAGCCGGTGCCGGTGACGCTCGTGCACCTCACGCACGCCGTATGCCTCGCCCGCGCGGCTGCCGGGCAGCAGCCGGCACGGATAGAGTCCGAGGCGCATCGTGCCGCCCTTCTCTCGCTCGGCCCATTGGTCGGCCATATAGTCGATGACCGGGTGCCGCGTTTCGGGATCGAATTCGCGGCTGTTCGGCTCGCACGAGCCGAGCACGTGCCGGGCAAACTCGATGACGGCGCACTGCATGCCCAGGCACAGGCCCAAGAATGGTAGGCGCTGCTCGCGCGCAAAGCGGATGGCCTCGATCTTCCCCTCGATGCCGCGGGTGCCGAAGCCGCCGGGCACGACGAGCCCGCGCACGTCGCCCAACGCGCGCCAGAGCGCCTCGTCCCCATCGCGCCGCACCGCGGCTTCCAGCTCCTCCGAATTGATCCACTTCAGATCGAGCTGCCGGTCGTGGAACGCGGCCGCCGCGCGTAATGCCTCGGTCACGCTCAGATACGCATCGTGCAACTGCGTGTACTTGCCGACAAGGGCGATGCGCAGCGGCGGACTCGGCTGCTGCAAGCGGCGCAGCATCTCCGCCCACCGTGCCAGATTGGGCGGCTGCGTCTGCGGGAGGTCCAGTTCGTCGACGATCACGCGCCCCAGTCCAGCATGTTCGAGGAAGAGCGGCACCTCGTAGATGTCGCTCAGCGTCGGCAGCGAGACGACGGCGTGCGGTGCGACGTCGCAGTAGAGCGCAATCTTGTCCTTCAGGTCGGTGCTGATCGGTTCATCCGAGCGGCACACGATCACATCCGGTTGAATGCCGATGCGACGCAGCTCTTGGACCGAGTGCTGCGTCGGTTTCGTCTTCATTTCGCCGGTGGCGCCAAGATGCGGCACGAGCGTCACGTGCACGTACAGCACGTTTTGGCGCCCGATGTCCTTGCGCATCTGCCGAATCGCTTCGAGGAACGACTGGCTCTCGATGTCGCCGACGGTGCCGCCGACCTCGACGATCACGACGTCGGCGTTGGTTTCTCGGCCGACGCGCGTGAGGCGCTCCTTCATCTCATTGGTGACGTGCGGGATGACCTGAACCGTCCCTCCGAGGTAATCGCCCCGCCGCTCCTTACGGATCACTTCGAGGTAGATCTGCCCCGTGGTGACGTTGTTATCCTGCGAGAGGCTTTCGTCGGTGAAGCGTTCGTAATGCCCCAGGTCGAGATCGGTCTCGGCGCCGTCGTCGGTGACGAAGACCTCCCCATGCTGATACGGGCTCATCGTCCCCGGGTCGACGTTGATGTACGGATCCAGTTTCTGGATCGAGACTTTGAGGCCCCGGCCCTTGAGGATGCAGCCGATGGATGCGACAGTAATCCCTTTGCCGACTGAGGAGACGACGCCTCCCGTCACAAAGATGTACTTCGGCACGCGCTACTCCTCCTTACGCTACCTGCGCCACGTTACGCCGCGGCACACAACTCATCACGGCTTGGTCGGAAACTCCTGTGGCACGAGCAACGCCACTTTGGTCGTGGCGGGCAGTCCACTACTTGTAACGGACAGTCGGGGCTCACCACTCGCCGGGTCGCCACCCAGCTCACGGCAGAGTCGCTCGAGCAGCGCCTGCTCATTCGGCCCGCCGAGCAGCATCGGTACAAGCAGCTTTGCTTCGAGCTGGCTGCCAAGCGTGACTGCCTGCGACACCGAAAGCCCTCGGCCCTCGCCGAGCGGGACGAGCAACACGTCCGGCGACCCTAGATCCTGCACTTCCTGCGTCGACGGCGCGCGTTCCGCTCGGCCTAGGTGGCAGACCGCCACGCCGTCCAGCACAATGCTGTAGACGGTGTTCCGCGCCGCCCGGCTGCCCTCGATCGCTTCGCCGTCCCGCCGGCCCATGGCGATCCCGGTGATGGGCACACCCTTGACTTCGGATTCGCCCGGGCCGTCGACGAGGCGCGCGCCCGCCGGAATCGCGGCCCGATCACGCAGGGCACGACGGCTGAGCGTCACGATATCGGCTGGAGGTGGCGCCGCGCCTGGCGGCAGATCGAGCGGGTCGGTGAGGATGCTCACCTGGCTTGAGCGCAGGCGAAAACACGAACCGCCGTACCAAGTCAAATCCATGCCGGAACTTCCGGTGCCCCGGGGACGAACGCGGGAATCCCTGTTCGCCCAGCAGCTAGTCTACCACAGCGGCCGCGCCTCAACTGCCGTATCCCAGCTTCCGGAGCTCCCCCCGCGCCACCTCGCGTTCGTCCCACGCGATGGTGTCGAGCCGGCCATCGCGTGCGCCGATGATCGAGTTCTCGTGGCCCTTGCCGGCGAGGAGGACGGTGTCGCCCGGCGCGGCCTGGCGCAGCGCGACTCCGATCGCCTCGCGGCGGTCGGGAACGCGTTCGAACTGCCGCCCTTCGACCGCACCGGCCGCGAGTGCGCCGGCCGCGATCTCGGCGATGATCTGGTCGCGATCCTCGAGCCGCGAGTCTTCCTCGGTCAAGATCGAGTAGTCGGCCAGCTCCGCGGCGACGCGTCCCTGCATCGGCCGCTTCTCGCGATCGCGCTCGCCCGCGCTGCCGAACACCACGATGAGCTTGCCCGGCGTTATCGGGCGCAGGAACGTGAGTACCTGGCGCAGCGCGTCGGGCGTATGGGCGAAGTCGACGACGACCTTGAACGGCTGGCCGCATTCGATCCGTTCCATACGTCCGGTCACGCCCGGGTGTGCGGCGAGGGACGCGACGCACGCGTCGAGCGAAGCGCCGAGCGTGCACGCGGCGGCGCTCGCCGCGAGCGCGTTATAGACGTTGAAGACCCCCGGCAGGCACAGCGCCACGTCGCGTTCGCCCCACGGCGACCGCAGGTGGAACGTCGTATCCCAGCCATTCGAGCGCACATCGGAGGCACGCACCTCGGCGTCGCGCTCGACGGCGTACCGGATGACAGGTGCCGGCGACCGATGCGCCAAGTACGCATGACTGCCGTCGTCGGCATTGAGCACCGTGGCCTTCGGCCAGGCGGGCTGCTTCGGATGTCGTGGATTGGGCCGCAGGAGATCGAGTAAGCGCGCCTTGGCCGCGAGATAGCGCTCGCGCGTGCCGTGGTATTCGAGGTGCTCGTGCGTCACGCGCGTCACGACGGCAACGTCGATCTCGCACCCGGTGAGCCGGTCCTGGTCGAGCGCGTGCGACGTCGCTTCGAGCACGGCGCAGCGCCCGCCGGCGGCGACGACTTCGGCGAGCAGCGCCTGGATCTCGACGGCCTCCGGCGTGCTCGTGTGCTGCCGGTTCGGCTCGACGCCGCGGGCACCCTTCGACGCTACGGTGGTCGCCATCCCCGTCTCGATACCGGAAGCCTCGAGCAGGTCGGCAATCAGCGTACACGTCGTCGTCTTTCCGTCGGTACCCGTGACGCCGGCGAGCCCGAGCCGGGCGGACGGCACACCGTAAAACCCCGCCGCCAGCCGGCCAAGCGCGCTCGGCGTGTGACGTACCACCACCACCGGCGTGCCCGCCGGCACGTCGACCGGCCGCTGCACGACCACTGCCGCCGCACCGGCGGCGGCGGCCGCGGCGGCAAACTCGTGCCGGTCGGCGGCATAGCCGGGATGCCAGACGGCGACGAACACATGCCCCGGACGCACGCGCCGCGAGTCATGAGCAATACCCGTGATCTCCGGATCAGGGCCGGTGTAGTCGACGGGCTCGTGAAGAAATTGGAGCAGGTCGGATAGCTTCATGGAGGTGCGCTAACGATGCTGCGCCGGCGCCCGTTCGCCCTTTATCGCGCGCCACACGTAAAGCGCGCGTGGCAGCGCAGCGTCCCACACCGTGTACAACGCCGGGGAGGCGACGTAGTCGTAGGCACCGATCCAGCGCACGTAGCGCCCGCCGAAGCCCTTCTTGAGGTAGTACACGCCGTACAGCGGATCGGACTTGTCGTTTGGATCGTCGGGCGCGCCGTACATGTCGTAGGTGTCGCAGCCGAGCTCGCGCGCCCGGCGCATCGCCTCCCATTGGAGAAGGTACATGGCGTGTACCTTTTGTGCGATCGAAGACGTCGCGCCCCATAGGTACCACGCCCGCGCGCCGAAGTGGAACAGAAAGATCGCCGCCTCGACCTGTCCGTGTACCTCGGCCACGAGCAGATCGACCAGCCCCGCGTGCTTCATCAATGGAAAGGCGTTGGCGTAGTAGCGGTACGGCCGGATGATGAAGCCCTGGCGTGCCTCGGTCTCTTCATAGATCTGATAGAAGCGCTGCAGGTCACCGGCGCCGCCGGCGCGGACTCGCACACCATCGCGCTCGGCCTTCTTGACGTACCGGCGCCACGTCGAGCTCATGCGCGCCAGCAACTGCGCTTCGGTCGCCTCCACGTCGACGACAACGGTACCGCGCGACTGCACCTGCTCGGGCGCTGGTACGTAATCGATTCGGCGCAACGCCGCGACGGCGTGCCGCTCCGTCCACTCGACGTCCGGATCGACTTTCAAGAAGACACAGCGCCGGTCGCGTGCCTCCTCGGCGAGCCGGGCGAGCACCGCTTCGAAGAGCGGCGTGTCGCGGTAGTCGAGCGCCGGGCCCTTATGGCAATACGCCACGCCAAGAGGCGTGCCCGGCAGTGGACGCCGGCTGACCGACGCCGCGGCCACCGGCTGCCCATCACGCTCGAACAGCAACCGGCGCGGTGTCCACCCCGTGGCCCGCCGTAGCTCCCCCCACTCCCACGACTGCATCACGTGCGCGTTGGCGATGCGCGCGACGGTCTCGTTCCATTCGGTTGGGTCGGAAGCCTCACGAACGACCAAGCGCGGCGCCGCGGCGGGAACGGTGGTGTCCCTTGGTTCGCTCTCCCCTTTCTCCGCCACGTGCAGCGCCACCGTTCCGAGCGCGAGCTTCCGGTAGGTCACCGTCCCGAAGCCAGCGTCAAGCAGCAGCCGGCACAGTCCCTTGGCATCCGGAAAACGGTCGACCGAATGGGGAAGGTACTGGTACGCATACTTGCGCCCGGAAACGAGCGCGCCGAGCAGCGGCACAAGTCGGTGGAAGTAGAGCCGGAACAGCGTGCTGAACACCGGCGTGCGTGTCGGCGTCAGCTCGAGGATCGCCAGCCGGCCGCCGGGACGGAGGACGCGCCGGCACTCGGCGAACACCGTCGAAACGTCCTCAACGTTGCGTAGCGTGAAACCGGTGACGACGCCCTCTACCGAGTTGTCCTCGAGCGGCAGCGCCATCGCGTCCCCCAGCACCGGCATCACCTGCCGGCCTTCCGCGCGCACGCTGCGCTTCTGCTGCGCCAGTCGCAGCATCTCCGGTGCGAAGTCGAGCGCGATCACTCGTGCGTGTGGCGCCAGCCGGGCGACGGCAAACGACAGATCGCCCGTTCCGGCGCCGGCGTCGAGCACGCGCGTGACCGTCTCCGGGAAGACCGCGTCGGCCGTGAGCCGGCGCCAGGCCGCGTCACGGCCGCCCGTCATCAGCCGGTTCATCAGATCGTACCGGCCGGCAATCGCGTCGAACATCGAACGCACGAAGCGCGCTTTTTCGGCGGCGGGAGTGGCGGTTACCATGACACTAACAATTCTGGCTCGTTCACAATTCGTTCACAAGTGGAAGTGGAGCGCTCACCCTAACCCGAATTATTCACGAAGGCTCCGCTCACCCCTCGCTCCCTCCCGCTCACCCTGAGCGTGTCGAAGGGCGAACGGGCGGTTGTCTTCCGGCGATGAATACTCCTGGCTGACCCTCTCCGAGAGGGACAGGGGAGTTCGTCCGGTGACGCCGGATTGCGGGCTATTCGTTGCGGTCGACGACGTAGTGCGCGAGGCGCCGCAGCGCACCGGCGTACGGGCTGGCCGGCACCCCGTCGAGCTGCGCTGCGGCCGCGGTCGCGTACCGCCGGGCAGCTTCCAGCGCCCGGTCGATCGCACCGGAGCCGCGAATCGCGTCGACCGCATCGCCGGCGCGGTCGAAGTAGGACTCGTCGTGGCTGAGCAGGCCATGCACCACCTCGTCGCCGGCACGCTCCTGTAAAAAGTAGATCGCCGGCAGCGTGATCGTGCCCTGGCGCAGATCGCTGCCGACCGGTTTGCCGAGCGCTTCTTCGGTCGCGGTGTAGTCGAGCACATCGTCCACAATCTGAAACGCCATGCCGAGGTTGAGCCCGTATGCGCGCAACCGGGCCACGAGCGCCGGATCGTCGGCGTCGAGCATCGCCCCCGTCTGCGAGCACATCGCGAAGAGCGATGCCGTCTTGCCCTCGATCTTGGCCAAATAGGCGCGCTCGGTCTCGGCCAAGTCGCCGTCGAGTGTCGGGCGCAGCATCTCGCCCTTGACCAGTTCCATCACCGCCCATGAGAAGACGCCCATGATGGCGGGGCTGCCGAGCCCGGCAACGAGCTCGCCCGACCGACCGAAAAGGTAGTCGCCGGTGAGCACGGCGACCGTGTTGCCCAGCGCCGCGTTGACCGTCTGGTGGCCCCGCCTCGCAGTCGACACGTCGATCACGTCGTCGTGGACGAGCGTCGCCGTGTGCAGCAGCTCGGCGGCGACCGCCAGCTCGACGCGGCGGTGGATGGCATTCTCGTGCAGCCGCGCAGCGAGGAGGGTCAGCGCCGGGCGCAGCCGCTTGCCCGATGCCGAAAGTGTGAGGCGCAGCGTCTGCCGCAGGAGCACATTGTCCACCTCAGCGGTCGCGCGGATCAGCTCGTCGACCGCGACGAGGTCGCCGGCAATCGGAGCAAACAGCGGCTCTTCGGACGGGGCCGCGCGGCCCGGTGCCGCTCTCGCCGCACGCATCACCTCAGCCGGACTGGTCGTACCGTTGGGATTCGCCGCCGGGGGAACACCTGCCGCGTCCGGCGCCGCAGGCTGCCTGGTCTCCGTCGTCTCGGTGCTTTCCATAGTGCTTGTCGCCGCCGTCGATCGGTCTTACGCCGCGTGCTTCACCGGCCACGTCGCCAGCGCCGCGGTACGGAACAACGCCGTGGCATTCCGGCTCGTCAGCGTCGCGATGGCGCCGAGTGATTGGTTCCGCAGGCGCGCCAGCGCGCCGGCCACGAGCGGCAGGTACGCCGGTTCGTTGCGCTGGCCGCGCCGGCCCTCGGGGCTGAGCCAGGGACAATCGGTCTCCACGACGATGCGGTCCGTGGGAATGGCGGCGAAGACGCCGGCGAGGGCGGTGTTGCGCGGGTACGTGATCGAGCCGGCGGCCGAGATGTAGAAGCCGAGGTCAATCGCGTGCAACGCCTCGTCGGTCGTGCCGGCGAAACAATGCATCACGCCGCCCGCCGGAGTCTGCTCGGCGGCCAGAATGCGCAACGTCTCGGCCATCGCGTCTCGGCTGTGTACGACAACCGGCAGCCCACATCGCGCAGCCAGCCGAAGCTGATGGGTAAACGCGGTCACTTGCGCTGCGCGCGGCGAAAGATTGCGGTAGTAGTCGAGTCCACACTCGCCGATCGCCACCACCTTGGGTTGGCCGGCCAAACGGCCGAGCTCGGCCAGCGCCGCGCGGCCGGCGCTCGTCGCATCGTGCGGGTGAATGCCAACCGCGGCCCACAGCGAATCGTGCCGCTGCGCCAGCTCGACCGCGCGGCGGCTTGTGGCCAGGTTGTAGCCGGCCACCACCATCGCACCGACGCCGTGCTCGGCGGCACGGGCCAGCACGGCGTCGAGATCGTGGGCGAACCGTCGATCGTTGAGGTGGGCGTGGGTATCGACCAGCGGCGCTGCTGGCGCCTCGCGCGGCGCCTCCGGCGGGGCAGCCATTGGCGGGATGATACCAAGCGGCGGGGGCAGTTTAATGAGGAAGACGGCGAGCCTCTATAATCTCAATGTACGGTAGTACCTTAACAAGGTGAATGGCTGCGTAGCCTACCGCATCCGCCTCGCTGCAGGAGCGTTGCGTCCGGTGATTCTTGAGCCCTGAATGTCGACCAATCGACGGATCCGGCTTGATACCCGTGTGACGTGCCCCCTGTGCCCGGGGCCCTGCGAGCGGAGCCACCTGCTTCGCTCGCCACATACACTGCATAAACATCAACCGGCGCGTGTTGAACGGCGCCGCCGAGGAACTCGCCGAGGAACTCGCCGAGGAACTCGCCGAGGAACTGACCGGCAAGCGAATTCCGGCGCGGGCGAACATACTCTCCGCCTCGCGCATCGGCGCCTCCACCACCGGTGATGGTTTGAAAGGACACTGGAATCGACGTGGCTCGCGAACGAGACGACCGGCGTGGCGGGGCGCCCACCGGTCAAGTAGCAGTATTCATTGATTGGGACAACTTTGCGATTGGACTGCGCCAGGAGATGCCCGACCGGCCGGCTGACGTCGGCCCCATCATCCGCTTCTCACAGCGTTTTGGTCCGGTGACGATCTGCCGTGCGTACGGCGACTGGCGGGACTCGGCCGAGCGCTTGGCGATCTACAACGCCGGCGTGGAAGTGGTCTATGCGCCGGTACTGCCCTTGGGCGGCTCTCTCCTGGCGCGCAACGGCGGTGGCGCCAAGAGTCTGGCGGACACCGCCATGGCGGTAGACACTACCGATCTGCTCAATCTCGTACCGAGCTTGGGCACGATCGTCCTGGCGACGAGCGATAAGGATCTTATTCCGGTGCTGCGCTTTGCGCAGCGCCGCGGACTGTACGCCGTCGTCATCGGCTCTGACCGCACCGCGGGCGCGCTGCGTGATCTGGCCGATGAGTTCATTTCGTACCGCCAGTTGCTCGAATCCGAGCAGGTGACGTCGGCCGCGCTTTCGCGCCCGGTGACCATCCCACCGGTGCGCTACGCGCGCCCGTCGCGCATCTCCGGCCCGGCTGCGGCGCAGCCCGCGCTGCCCGCCCCGTTGCCTTCGGCCAGAGTTACACGGTCGGCGGCCGCTGCCCGCACCGCAGCGGTTGCGCGGCCCACTCCAACCGTTGGATCGGTCTTCGCTACCGAAGAGGTCGAGCCGGAGCGGCAGCTCGAACGACTCGCGGCCGCCGCCGGTGTGGCGGGTGTTTCCCGCCGGCGCCGGCGCGGCGGCCGGCGCCGGCGCGCCGGCGAACTCGCCGAGACCGCTGCCGAGCACGCCGAGGCAGCGGCTGAAGAGGCCCAGATGGCCGAAGAGCGGGCCGCGGCCGCCGCCGAGGTTGTCGAGCCCGCGGCCGCCGCCGAGACGGTCGAGGTCCCAGCCGCGGTGGCGGAACCGGAGGCGGTGCCGTCGGTGGCCGACGCCGGACCGGGTCTCGCCGCCGTGGCCGAACAGGAGCGTGCCGCCCCGCCTGCCGAGCCGGCGCCGCCACCGCCGGAAGCGGCCGAAGCGCCGCCGGTTGCCGTGCGCGCCGTTGCGGTGCCGCGCAGGCCGACCGTCCTGCCCGGGGAGCGTCTGCGTCGCTTCCGCATGGCCGAGGGCGAAGGCGCTGCACCGGCCGGCGGACCGCTAGCGCCGGCGGCACCGGCCGCGGAGGCGGCACCGACAGCAGCGGCCGAACCAGCCGCTGCTGCAGCCACGACGATCACGCCACCACCTGCCGAGACAGCCGCGGCCGAGCAGCCGGTCGCGGCCGCTCCAGAGGTCGCGCCCGAGGTGCCGGCTCCCGAGCCGGCTGCTGCGCCCGAAGCGGAGGCCGCAGCCGCAACGCCGCAGCCGAAGGCCCGCCGGCCCACGCGCGGCCGCCGGCGGGCCGGGGCAAAAGTGCCGGCCGGTCGCACACCAGCCGCGCCGAGCGCAGAAACAGCTCCCGCCGAGGCTGCGACCGAAGCCACACCGCCCGCGGCCGCTGAGACGCCTGCAGCCGGCGCCGCCCCGACCGAAGCGCCTCGAGCAAGTGAAGCCCCCGCTGAATCGCCTGAAGCCGGTGCAGATCCCGCCGAAGCTGCCGAAACCGCCGCTCCCGTCGAAGAGGCGGCTGCCGGCGAAGGTGGCGAAGCCGCAGCGCAGCCGGCCCACGGGGGCCGCCAGCGTCGGCGTGGCGGCCGCGGCCGGTAGGCGGTGCCGGCACGCCGGGCGGACCTTCCCAAAGGGAGAGGCCGCCCGAAAGGCGGCCGAGGGCAACGTCGCGCTTGAGTTGAGCGGTTCGTCAAGCGCTGCCGCTGTCCGTCGCTTGCCTCTCCTCGGTTCTCCCACAGACCGCCGCCACCCTCACCCTAGCCCTCTCGTACTGGTAGAGGACGCGAGAGACTGTCCCAAAGTGAGTTGCGTCATCTCGGGGCCGTGCCCGCCGGGGGCCTGACGGCGCAGCGAGGGGGTGCCCACCGGCTGAGTGGGGCAAAGGACGCTGAAGCGCCCTGGAGCAGAGCCTGCTTGAGCTGGCTGTGTTCGCGTAGCCGGTGGGCTGATGGAGGTTGATCGTTTACGCCGGGCAACTCTACTCCTGGAGAGTTGCCCCGGCTTTTTTCTCAACCTCCATCAGCCCCCTGCGGGGGTGGGCGACCGAAGTCGGCTCGCTTTACTGACTTCGGGACAGTCTCGGGCACGATGAGCTAGCGCACTCGGTTCTGCGCTTGCCTTCTGCGGCTTCGTGACTGCCGTTACTCGCCGGGCGGCGGTCGTTTGGCGACGAGTTGCGCGTACAGCACCTTGCGGGGAACGCCGGTCTCTGCGGCAAGCGCGGCCAAGGCGCGCCGCCGGTCGCCGAGCTGCGCCACGAGCGCCTCGAACCGTGCCTGCAGCGAAGCGGCTGACGGAGGCTCCACCGGCTTCTCCGGCTGCCCGCCGGCGCCGCGCGCGGTGGTGCCCGTTTCCGGCGCCCCCTCGACGACGATCGTGTACTCGCCGCGCGGCTGCGTTGCCCCAAGATGCTCGAGCGCCCGCGAGAGCGTCGTGCGCAGCACACCCTCATACAGTTTGGTCAGTTCCCAGCAGACCGCGACGCGCCGGTCCCCGAGGACGGCCAGTAGGTCCGTCAGCGCATCGGCAAGCCGGTGCGGCGCTTCGAAGAGGATGACTGCCCCCGGCCACGATAGGAACCGGGCAATCGCTGCCTTTCGCTGCGACGTGCGCCGCGGCAAGAATCCCACAAAGTGGAAGGTATCGGCACGCAGGCCAGACACAGAGAGCGCCGCGAGCGCCGCCGACGGGCCCGGAATCGGTACGACCCGGTGCCCGGCCGCCGCCGCTGCGGCGACGAGCTCTTGCCCTGGATCGGAGACGATCGGCGTCCCCGCATCGGAGACAAGCGCGACGTCGCCCGCTTGCAGTACCGCCAGCAGCTCCGGCAGCCGCTTGGCGCGATTGTGCGCGTGATAGCTCACCAGCGGCACGCGGATCTGAAAGTGCCTCAAGAGATTACCCGTGTGGCGCGTATCCTCGGCCGCAACCAGGCGCACGCTCCGCAGCGTCTCGAGCGCGCGCTGCGTGATGTCGCCCAGGTTGCCAATCGGGGTCGCGACGACGTACAGCTTTCCCAGCCCCTCGCCGGTGCCCCCCGTCGCCGCATCGCCAACCTCAGTCATCGGGCGACACCATCTGCCGATCTCCCACGCCGGCGCCCGTGAAGTGCAGCGACCGCGGCCACATCTGCATTGTAAGAGACCGGCGCCTCGCCGGCGCTCGTCGACGCTTCCCGCTACTGTGGGTCTTCCGAGATATATCGTTCCTCTAGACAATGTCGCCACTTTGGTGCTATGGTGGCGTTGTGCCACCGACGCATACGATCAGACCGGCAAGCTTGGTGACTTGGAGAGCACAAAGCGAAAATGTCGCGTGAGCCGACGACGCGCCGCCGCTGCGCAGAGCATCCACATCGCCCAGCGGCCGATCATTGCGATCGTTGCCGGCGCGCATTTTGTCGTGATTGCCTCGTCAGAGGCCGTCCGGAGCTGCTCTGCCGCGCGTGCTGGAACAGCGCCCCCGAGCGCGAAGCCGAAGCGGCGCGGCGCCGCGGCCTGCGCGGCGTCCCCTATCGCCTGCGCTGCGCAGTGCGCGAGCGGCGAAGCAGCGTCGTCGCGGCGACGATCCTAGTGGCCATCCTCGCGCTTGTGGCGCGCGCGGCGGTTCTCCAGGCGCAGACGCCGGAGTTTCGAGCGCTCGTCGGCCAAGCCATCGGGCGCGTGGGTGCGGCGCAGGTACGCGCGGGCACCGGTGCCGCCGCTCGCGCCAGCGGCGCCGGAAATGCGAGTCGGCGCCCGACACCGAACCCGACGCCCGCGCCGCACTCGACCGCGATGGCGATGATCGGCGGTTTCTGGGTGGGCGATGGCGCGTCTGGCGTGCCGTACAGTCCGCTGGTGCTGGTGCGCGACGGCGGGCCGAATGCACCGGGGTGGCGAACGCGGACACAGGCGCTCCCAGATGAAATCGGGTTCGAGCTGCGCGAGGTCGTCACGCTCGATCGCGTCGCCTTCTGTCACACGCAGACGATTTCGCCCGCATCCTGGGCCAAAGACGTGGAGCTGATCCTCTCGGCCAGCGCCCGCGACGCCGGCTTCGTTCCCGTGGGCCGCTGGGCGCTCGCCCAGACGACCGAGCCCCAGGAGTTCTCGTTCCGTCCCACATCCGCGAAGTTCATCCGGCTGCGCTTGCTCTCGCGCCACGGTGACGCCACCTTCACGTCGCTCGGCGCCTTCGCCGTCGGCATCCAAGCCCGCGACCGCGGGCCACTGTTACCGCCGTAGGGTTGTCGCAGACAGAGCATTGAGAGCCGGAGGCACAAGATGGGTCGTGGGCTGGTAGGCCGGCCGCGGGCATGCGTCGAGCACCCGCACCGGCCGGCAGTCGATCGCTGTGACGCCTGCTTTGGCTACTTCTGTGCCGAGTGCTTCGTGCGCGATGGCGAGCAGCTCTTCTGCCGGGACTGCCATGCGGCCATGCCGCTCTGGGAGGCTGAGGCCGCGCAGGCGCGGCGCCTCGGCAACCGTCTGCGGCGGGCGGTCAGAGACCGGCTGTCCGGCCTGCTGGCGGGCGGCGTGATCCTCGGACTGCTCGCCGCGGCGGTGGCGCTCAGCATCTGGGGCGCCGGCGGACGGTCGGGGGCGGTCTCGCGTGCGCTGGCCGACGACCCCGGCGTGCTGCTGCGCGTCGCCACGCAGCGCTACTGCTCGGTGGGAGATGGCGGAACCGGCGAGGTGCCAAAGATCGCGCGGGGCGATGCGCGGCCGGCGCGTGTGACAAGAGTAGACACCGGCGCGCTCGTCGCGGTTCCGGTCGACGTGCTGCCCGACTCCGGCGACACCGGCGCCGCCGGCCAAGCGGCTCTGGCGAGCGATCCTGCCGGTCTCGGACCACGGCGCGACGACTACCATAACGCGCTAAACCTGACCCGCCGCGGCCAAGGCACACTGGGCTGGCGCTCGCGCTCGCACGTCCTGCCCGTGCAGATCGGATTCGATCTTGGGGGTGTAGCCAGGTTGGACCGGGTGGCGTTCCAGCACACGCCGGCGTCGCCGCCGGCATCCTGGGCGCGTGAAGTGAGTGTACTCCTCTCCACGCAGGCGCCCGATGCCGGCTACTACCGCGTCGGGCGGTGGACATTGACACCCAGCACAGCGCCGCAAGAGTTCACGTTTTGGGAGACCTCGGCGCGCTACGTCCGGCTCTGCATTCACTCGACGCACGGCACCGCCGACTTCGCCTCACTGGGAGCCGTCGCATTCGGCGTCTATTCCAGCGACCTGCGAGCCGGCAGCAGCCCCCTCCTGCCAATGCCGGCGCCAAGCCGCTCCTTCACGCGCTAGTCCAGCACGTCGCAATGCGCGGCATAGCTGACCGGCGAGCACCACAGCGCGTGACCCAACCGCTGGCCCCATGCAAATGATCGTTTGTGAGATGATACCGAGAGCCGCTAATCCGCGCTCTGTGCGTGGCGCGCCGCCCGGGTCTGATCCCCGCGGCCCTGTAGCAGACCGGCGACGCCAATGTCCTCGTCCAGCTCCTCCCAATGGATACCGCGTCCGCTGCCGCTCAGCTCGCATCGCCCACGCTGCTCAGGTGTCGCGTGCAGCAGGCGCGGAAAGTACACCAGCGGCACGCCGAGTTGGCGGCCGTCGGCCAGCCGTACCCAGAGGCTCTCGTCGTCGCACCACGCCGCCACCGCGACTGCCTCAATCGCCGAAGTAGTCATTCCAGGCCCTCCTGATAGCCGCCTCGTTCTCCCGCATAACGCTATCGATCTCCCGCAGCTCGCCGGGAGTAAATCCGTGGGAGTCTGCCAGGCGCACAGACGGATCCAACCAGAACTTGACGAGCGCGTCGCCTCGCCGTACATGCACGTGGACCGGCTCGCGCGGGCTGTCTTCGTTAGAGAAGAACAGAAGGCGGAACCCTTTGTGGCGCACGACCGTCGGCAATAGTTCCCCCGCGGCGCGGTTTCGCACCCCACCAGTGACTATACCGACTCCTGTACGTCCGGACGCCAGTGATTGGTCCACCTAGTGCGCGCGGCAGCGGCGGACTTCGCACAGCCTCGGCATCGATGACTTCGGCGGGTGGACTGCGGTGCCGGTGGCCGGCCGAGGTAACACGCTCTGCTGCTCAATATGGTAACGCAGCATGAAACCAAGCGTTGTTCACATCTTCGGCTGCAGCAGCGCGAATTCGTCCAGTGAGGTGTACGCGGCGCTGCCGTAGTTTGTCAGGATGCGGAGCCGGACGCGGCGGACGGTGGCGCGGGCGAAGCCGAACTCCTGCGGCTCGGCCGTCTGCGCCAGCGTCCACCGGCCGGCGCGCGTCATCTGCGACTCGTCGTCTGTCGACGAAATCCAGACTTCGACCTCCTTGGCCCACGTCTCGGGCGGCTCGGCCTCGCTCTGCGCAAACAGCACGCGCCCCGCGAGGAGGGGCTGGTTGCTCGTAAAGCTGAGCTCGATGGGCAGCCGGCCTGAGGTGGAACGCCACGCCCGTGCTTCTGGGCCACGGCGGCCGCCGGCGGCGCCTCTCCGTCTCGGCCAGCAACGGGGCAGCCTCCCAGCAGGCGCGGCACAGCAGTTGCGGGCCGCCGCGTACCAGGCACTCGCGGCAATAGCGGCTGAAGCACCGATCGCAATGGTCGACCGCCGCCCGGTGCGGATGCACCGCGCACGGTCGCGGACGCCGTACCAACCCTCTTGCCATGGGCGACTATCATTTCGTCTGCGGTGCACAACGCTGCCTGTGGCCAGAGACCCACCGGCGCAACTTCGCTGCGTTTCCGTATCTCGCCACTCACTCGCCTCTTGCCTCTTGCCTCTGGTCTCTCGCCATCACCGGAGCGCCTCGTCCAGGGCCGCGGCCGCCGCCCGCGCCGCCTCATCCGGCGTCGCCTGCCCCCGCTGGATGGGTTGCATCAACTTACCGCTAAGTGCCGGGAAAATGCGCTGCGTCAGCTCCGGCGGCACGCCACGGCTGTAGGTGAAGGCGCTGGCGATCACTTCGGCATCCTCTTCGGCCAGGCGCGGCTGCATGCGCCGCAGCAGCGCGGCCTCGGGCTTGCGCACCGGATAGCCGAAGCCGCCTACCGGCGACTGCAGCAGGTGGTCGGCCAGCGCCATGCCGGCGCGCAGCGCCAGGCGCGGGTCGCCGGCCTTGGTGCCCACCACGAGCGCGGCGCTCAGGCTGAACTGGGTGCCACGGTGCGCGGCCTTTGGCACGTCCGCGAGCTGGATCGTGCGCGGCCCCTGTGCCATCCCGCCGAAGAGCGACGGCACGCTCGTGGAGAACATCGTCGCCAAACGGGGGTTGTTTCCCGCCGTGCTACTATCGCCGATCACGATCGGCTGCCCCGGTTGGGGAGTAAAGAACCACATCTCGCGCTGCGTCCAGTTGGGCTGGAGGTTCTGTCCGGGTCCAGGCAGGGGCGCGATGCGGTGGCGCTGCATCAGATCGGCCCAGAACTGGATCCCCTGGCGCGCCGCCGGCTCGGCGAGCGGCGAGCGCCGGCCCTCCTTGTTCACCAGCTCGCCGCCGTGTGCCCAGATCAGGCTCAACAGCAGCGGGATCGAGTTGGCCGCCATCGTGCCCCACTGCTCGCGCTCGCCGGTGCGCGTCAGGCGCTTGCCGGCTTCGACAAACTGCGTCCAGGTCCAGCCCGGGCCCGGCTTGTCGACGCCGGCCGCCTGGAAGAGCGCCGAATCGTAGAGCACGAAGCTCACCGAGCCGGACAGCGGCAACACCGCGATGCGTCCGCCGATCACCCGCTGGGCGACATCCGTGCGCCGCAGTATCACAGTAGCACAATGCCGGCAAGAAGTCGAGTGTGTCGATATATTCACGTGCCAGTCAGATCCCGGCGTCCAGGAGAACCCCCTCTATCCCCTGACCCCTTTCTCCCACCAGGGGAGAAAGGGGAGTGCCGCGGAGAACGAAGCACCGTTCCCCGTCCGACCACCATTCCCCCTCTCCCCCGGTGGGAGAGGGGGCCAGGGGGTGAGGGGGAACGGCCGGCGCACTGGAAGTGCGAACTGTCCGCCGTTCCGCCTATCGAACGTTCTGAAAGAGAGGACGCGGGCCGCCTGCGCGGCCACCGCCACCGTCGAGGAGGTGCCATTGCCAGAGGACGAAACGACCAGGGGCCGGCGGCACTCAGCGGGTGCGGCGGGGAGGATCGTGAGCATCGCGGCCGCGGCGGCAACCGGCGCCTACGCCATGACGCACTTCATCCTGGCGGCGGTAGTCGTCTTCCTCCCGCTGCCCGCCGGCGCATCGGCCGGCGCCGCGCTGTCGCCGGCGCCGGCGGGGCACGATCACCTCCCGTCAACGCGACCCGGGGAGCCGCCGCTTCAATCTGCCGCGCGGCCGCCGGTGACCATTGCCTTCGTCCGCGGCGGCGACGTATACGTGTCCGACGGCGAGAGCGGCGAAGAACACCGTCTGACCCACGACGGTGTGAACACCGCCCTCTGGTGGACGGCCGATGGCCAGTCGTTCTTCTTCACGAAGCATCCAATCGGTAAGCCGGCCGAAGTCTGGCGCCGGCGCCCAGAGGCCGGCCCCGAGCTAGTCCGGGCCGGACCATGGTCGCCCGATGGGCGTACGGTCGCCTTCGCCGAGATGCTGCCCGGCGCTCTGGATGGTGGCGAGCGACCTGACCCGGGCCGGACGGTGTGGATCGAGCGGGATCAGCAACAGGCGCAGATCACGCCGGCCGAACCCGGCATTCGCTGGCAACCGCTCGCATGGCTGCCCGACGGCCGGCGGCTGGCCCTTGCCCGCTACGAGTTGCCGGTCAATCAGCCGGAGCCGGCGGAGCAGCCAGATGTCTTCAACTTCTCGGGTGCCACGCTCTGGGTGACCGACGGCCCCGACCCGCTCGCCGGCCGGCTCCGGCTGTTGTCGCTACCCCAAGACTCCACCGGCCAATCGGGCGTGCCGGACGTCGTTCGCTGGTCGCCCGACGGCAAGTGGGTGCTGGTCGGCGTGGGCCCGGCCATGCCGTGTGTCTCCTGCCGTGTAGATGGACTCCCGTTCTACGCCATCCCGGTCGCCGGCGGCCCTGCCGTGCCCTTGGATAGCGCGCTCGCCGATGTCACACTCACCGGCCTCACGAGCGGCGTGCGCGGTGACAGTCTTGCGTGGTCTCCCGACGGCGCCTGGCTCGTCCTCAGCGCCGGGGCCGGCCGTGAAACCTACGTCCGGAAGCAGCTCGTCCGCTTCGATCCGGCCACCGGTGCCCCCACCGACCTTTCCGGTGACCCGGCGCGGGCGGACATCTAGCCGGCCATTTCGCCCGAAGGCCGGCGGACCGCCTTCGCCCGTGGCCGGGCGCCGATGCAGGGCCAGACCCTCGATCCGGCGGCGGGTGCCACGCCGCCGCATCTGATCACCAGCCGGCGCATCTGGCTGATGCAGGCTGATGGCGCGGTGCCGCTGCGGTAATCGTGCGTCAGCGCCACCGCCGGAGGCACCAGTGAGCGAAGTTCAAAGCAGCGCAGGTCGGCGGTTCCCACGGCTGGGCCGCTTCGTGCGAGGCAGGCTGAGTATGACGAGTGAAACAACGGCTAACCACATGCGAACGATACCGGCGGCTATGGCAGTAGCAATCATCCGTAGCGGTTTGCGAGTCGCCGTCGCGGCCATGGCCGCCTGGTTGGTGCTCGCGGCACCGGCGGCTGCGTAGACGCCTCAGGATACGTTCGCCGACTCAGGTGTGGTGCTCGCGCGCTTCATGGACGCGCGGATCGAGCGACAAGACCAGGTGGTGCTGGACCTGCTGAGCCCCGCCCTGCGTGCGGCCGTCGCGGGTGGCCGGGTGCAGGGCCCCGTGTTCCAGGTGAGCAACCCGTGC
>JACQGX010000403.1 GCA_016199265.1 Chloroflexota bacterium
GCCCGCCGCCCCTGGGCGTATGTCGATACGCCCCTACAAGACATCGACGCCTCCGGAACAATTGCCTGCACCCTTGTGCGACCGGGCGACCGGGTGTGATGGCAGAGGTACTCGAGCTGTCGATTTTGCCACACCGGCGCCCCTGTTGCAGTCATACCACTAACGCTGGCCCGTGCCAGGACGGCCGACACGTCCACGCCCATCAGGCTTTCCGTTGGAGCGTACCGCCAAGACCGAGGACCGAGGAGGGAAGGCCACCGGTGCCGGCGCCGCTCAGGGCTCCGCGCAGAGCCTGCCCTGCGCCCAGCCGAAGCGCCTGCCCTGCGCGGAGCCCATGTGAATAATCCAGGTTAGGCGATTAGCGGAACTGCGGCAGATGCTCGGCATGCCGCACCAGCAGCTCGTCCAGCAGGGAGGTGGCTTGTTCTAACGAGCGGATCAGCGGGTCGGCGGCGAGGGCCTGCAGCGCCAGGCGGCGGTCGCCGGCCAGCGCCGCCTCGACCGTGAGCGCCTGCTGGTCCAGCCGGGCGCGCAACGCGGCGGCCACGCCGGGCGCCAGTCTTCCGGGCGGCCGAGGGTGCACGCCGGCGCCATCGGCCGTGGCAAACAACTCGACGATGGCCTGCCCCGGCAACTCCGGCACGATCCCACCCGTGTTCGGCACATTGACGGCGTATTGCATGTGGTCGGGCGGGTGGTACGCCGTGCTCCCCTTTGCCGGCATCGCGCCGGCGAGCGCCGCCACCAGTTCCATCGCTCGGTCGCCCTCGCCCGGCCGGCGCCCCGGCAGCGGCGCTGCCCCGTCGATCTCCTCTCGGAGCTGCGGCCAGAACCGCTCCCGACGGGCCAGGTCCCGCGCCGCCTGCTCGACGGAGGTTTCCAGCCCGTACGCCTTCCCGCCGCCGGCGTCGGGGCGGTGAAAGTACGGAAAGAACTCGGCAACGTGCCGGTCACCGGGCGACGGAAACTGGCCGTACAGTTCCAGGAAGCGAAACGAGATCGGCTGGCCGCCGTCGCCCTTGTCTCGATGGCGCTGCCAGAGCAGCGGATACACATCTTGGCCATCAAGGCGGAGTTCGGTGATCCACGTACAATGATTGATCCCGCCGTGGTTGACCTCGAGCCGACTCTCCGGCACCTCGAGGTAGCGCGCCAGCCACGAGTGTACGCCGTAGATGCCGTGGCACAAGCCAATTGCCCGCACCCTGCTGGTGCGCGCCACCGCGGTACAGATGGCCGTCATGGGGTTGCTAAAGTTGAGCAGCCAGGCGTCGGGACAGACCGCGTCCATCGTCTGCGCCAGCTTCACAAAGGCGGGAATCTGGCGCAGCGCGGCGAAGAGGCCGCCGGGGCCGACGGTGTCGCCAACACCCTGCTCGATGCCGTACTTCGCCGGGACCAGCAGGTCGACCGCGTAGGAATCGCCCGCGCCGACGCGGATTGTCGAGAAGACGTAGTCTGCCCCCTCGAGCGCGGCCGCCAGTTCCGGCGCGGCCTGGATCGACGCTTCGTAGCCCTGTTCGCGCAGATACCGCCGGCCCCAGCGTTCCATTACCTGGACGCGTTCCTGATCCAGGTCGTACAGCGTCACCGTCGTCCCGCGTAGCGCCGGCTGCCGCGCCATTTCGGTCAGTAGGCCAGGTGTAAAGCGCCCTCCGGCGCCGACGATCGCCAGCTTCATGCGTGCTACCCTCCCTCTCGATCCCCAGAATCCCTGAGACCGGCAGCGGTCTCAGGGATTCTGGGTCGTATTGAACCACGGTGCCGCCGCGACGTAGTCGACCATGGTCACCACCACGTCTCGGTGGGTCTGCACGAGTGACGCCGGGAAGGCCGGCGTCACTCGTCCATACAGTGCCCGCCGCACTACAGCCGGCTGCCACGTCCTCATTAGATAGATGCGCAGCCGCCTCGCGGCGAGCACCTCGCGCATGCCGATCGTCACGCCGGTGGCCGGCACGCCGGCCAGGTCGCCCGCGGCGCCGCCCATCGCCAGTTGCGTGATCGTTTCGCGGCTCAGGCGAACGATGCGCGCCGGCAGGGCGGCATACGCTGCCGTGTCCCCGTCGTGCCCCGGCTGGCCCGCATCCGGCGGCTCGTTCATACCGACGTGGCCATTGATGCCGAAGCCGAAGAAGGCGGCGTCGAGCGGTCCCTCGTCCAACCCAGCGCGGTACCGAGTGAGCGCCGGCGCATCGGGATAGATGCGTCCCTCTCCGATGGGGCGCAGACCGAGCGCCGGTTCGATCCGCCGACACAGCTCCGTCTCCAGGAAGGCACGCAGGCTCCAGGGGTGGGTTTCCGGCACCGGCTTCCCGTCGGGGCCGCAGAACTCGTCCATGCCGAAGAGTGTCAGCCGCCGGCAATCGATCCCGCGGTCGTTCACGGTCGCCGCCAGCAGCCGGTAGTCGAACGGCCCGACGGGTAGCGAGACACGGGTACCCATGCCGGCGCGGTTGTTCTCCTCCAGGAGAGCGGCGAAGGCCTCAGCGAAGGCCTGGTGCAGCGCCTCCAGCGTCGGGAAGACGTGTACCGGGAACCGCCTCTCCTGACGCAGATCGGCTTCGGTCACGGAGAGTGGATCGCGTGTCCTGCTGGTCTCGATCGAATCTGCAACTACCACCATTGCTTCCTAATCCTTGGTGTGGGGAGCCTGGACGTGGCATGCCTACCCGTACTGCCGCTTGGTGTCTTCCAGGATGCCCCGGAACTCCGGCATCGCCGCCGTGATCGCCTGGCGTGCCGTTTGCTCGCCCTTGTAGACCGGGTCTATCACCTTATCCACCAGCGCCTGGACCTGGTTGTACGACGGCCCGTACGGTGACGGCACGGCGAACTGCACGTCGGCCACCGCTACCTGCGGGTTGTGCGGCGGCCGGTGCTTGGTAAATGCCGGGCTGGTGTGCTGCTGCTTGAGGATCGGCTGGCTGATGCCCCGCTCCATGGCCAGCTCCTGGCCCACGGGTCCGGCCAGGTACTTCATCAGCTCCCAGGCCGCATCTCTTGCCTTCGAGGCGTTGCCCATGATCACCGGCGACGCCTGCCCGGTCGTCACCCGCTTCTTGCCGGCGAACTGCGGCAGCGGCGCCCAGTCCCAGTCGTCCTGCATGTTGGCGCGGAACGTCCCTGCCCGCCAGACGCCCCCGGCATCCAGCCCCAGCTTGCCGGTCTCGAACCCTGATGCCGGTCCGGGATAGCCGAGCGGCCGCGAGACACGGTGCTTCAACCGCAGGTCGGCCAGCCACTGCAGTCCCTCGATTGCCGTCGGGTGGTCGAGCTTCAGCACGTTCTCGTCGCCCTGGTAGACGTCGGCCAGGCCGAGCTGGCGGGGGATGTGCCACCAGAACCGCGCCCACCACGTCTCGAGCCCCCACTGCGTTACCGACCCGCCGCTTTCCACGGTCAGGCGCTTGGCCAGCTCGATCGTCTGCTCCCAGGTGAGCGGGGTCTTGGCATCCGGCAGCGGCAGACCCGCTCGCTGGAATACGTTCTTGTTGTAGTGCAGCACGACCATGCCGGGGTCCCACGGCAGACCGCCGAGCCGCCCCTTGTACCGCAGGGCGACGAGCCAGTAGGCGTCGTAGTCGGCCTCCTTGAACTGCTTGTCGCGCTTGGCGAAATCGTCGAGGTAGGCGGCCGCACCGCGCGCGACGTGCCCCTTGTACTGCGCCACCGTGCTAAACCCCACGTCCGGCGTCTGGTCCGACGCCGCCAGCACCTGGTACTTCTCGTCAAAGTTCCCTGTCTGGTGCGTGTACTCTACCGTGATGTGCGGGAACTGCCGCATGAACTGGGCGGACAGCTCTTCGAACGTCTGCTGGTAGGTGACCTGGCCGCGGCCGAGGAAGAACAGCTTCGCCGGCGGCAGGGCTTGCGTCCCGCTCCCCTGCGACCCGACCTCTCCGCGGCACCGCACCGCCAGCAGGCTCAGCCCACCCGCCGCGGCGCCGAGGATTGCCGAACGGCGGGAATGCCGACCGCTGGTCGCGGCCGCCGGCTCGATCGCCGGCCTGACTGTGTGACTGAACACCATGACTGCTACACCTCCCTGCTTGATTGGTTGAGCTGATTGTTGCACGCGTCGTCCGCGTGCCTGGACATGTATCCTCCCGTTACGCCAGTCGAGCGTTCCAGGCCCTACCCACCACACCTGGCACGATCCCCGGCCCGAAGGGCAGGTTGCCGTTCATCGGGTACTCGGTCATGATCACGTCGCCGGTTTCGAGCGCCCAGCGCCACAGCCGCGCGATGAGGTCGCACCGCACGTCCTGGTACGCTGGGTCATCTCGCCGGTTCACCACCTCGTCGGGGTCGATCGTCAGGTCGTACAGCTCGTCGTAGTCGAAGGCGTTCCAGACGTACTTGTGCGTCCGCGTGCGAACCTGGCGCTGCGTGTACAGGCTCTCGTGTCCCAGAAACTCGCCGTAGAACTCCTGGCGCCAGTCGGACGGGGTTTCGCCGCGCAGGAAGGGCAGCAGCGAGCGACCGTGTACCGGCTCGAGAGGCAGCGCACCGGCCGCCTCTAGGATCGTCGGCCCGATGTCGAGCAGGCTGACGAAGGCGTCGGGCCGGCGACCCGGCCGCTCAATGCCCGCCGGCCAGCGCACCACCAGCGGCACGCGATAGACGTAGTCGAACGCCGGCACGCCCAGGTGGAACAGGCCGTGCGAGCCGCTGAAGTCGCCGTGGTCGGCGGTGTAGATGAAGAGGGTGTTCGCGGCCTGGCCGGTGCGCTCCAGCGCCTCCACGACTCGCCCCACCTGTTCGTCGAGGTACGTGACCATGGCGTAGCGGTGGCGGATCATCTGGGCCACGTTCGGCCAGTCCAGATGCCCCCAGTTCTGCTCGTGCAACCGGCGGTACAGGTTGGGCTTATCCCGAAGGTCATCTCCGTACCCGGGCGGCTTCGGGATGGCGCTTAGGTCGTACTGCGACAAATAGCGCCCATGGGCGACGTACGGCGCGTGCGCGTGGCGGAGACATGCCACCGGCCGAGGAAGAGCATCCGGTATCCGGCTTCCCGGAGGTGCTCCGACCACAGTCGCACGCCGGGAAACAGATCGCGATTGATGGCCGCCGGGGTGTGGTTATTGTTCCACATGCCGTTGGCGTGCGCGTACAAGCCGGAGTTGACGGAGGCGCGCGCCGGCGCGCAGATGGAGGTCGGCGTGCGCATCTGTGAGAACGACAGTCCCTCGGCGGCCACCCGGTCAAGCACCGGTGTGCGCACGATCGAGCCCGGTTCGCTGCCCAACGCCTGCCCATTATGGTGCTCGGCGATAACGAAGACGACGTTTGGTTTCTCAGAGTATGCCGGTCGTTGCATCGCGCGGCTCGATTGTATACAAGGGCACGGTCGCCACGCCCATCACCGAGCAGACCTTCGTGCGTCGTACCACGAGCACATGCGCATCATCGAAGCGCTGCGGGTGCACGACGCGGCGGCCGCCAAGCGTGCCATGCGCGCACACGTCCGCGCCGCCGGGGCGCGGTTACTGGAGGGATTGAGGCAGGCGCAGTCACCTGCTGCCAGCGCCGGTGCTGACGGTTCCCCTTGAGACCCCCACGGCTTTCCAGCCGCCACCGCACATGAACCGTGCCGGCCACCATCCTCGACCTGCTCGGCTCTCCCGCGATCCCGCGCACGACAGGAAGCGCTACCATGTGGCGCATGAGGGAGGGGACTTGACGACGAAGCTTCGAGTGTGGGAGCGGGGGCTGGCAGTCGACGTACCTGACCAGCCGGGAATGACCATGTACCTGTGGTTCTACGAGTGGAACATGTTTGGCGCGTTCCGCGCAGGCGAGCACACAAGTGGCCGCCGCGATTTCCCCAAGGAAACCGACGCCGACAGGTCTGCGGGCCGAATTACCTCGCCTGACTTGCGGCTCGAGATGAACGCCGAGCCGGATGGCGCACGTCTGCGCCTGACCGCCATCAACGCCACCGAGCGAGCCTGGCCGACCGTCGCCGGCATCATCCCCTGCTTCGCTCCGGGGGACTTCGGCGTGCCCGAGCCGCGCCCCAACGCGCGGTTCGTCGACGACGGCCACACCCGCACGTATTACCTCGGGCGGGATGGGCTCGCGCTGTTGCAGCAACGGGAGATCCACCTTAATTGCGCGCTCCGCTCCGAGGTCGATCGGCACGCGCGCGGCGGACGGTTTGTGTGGTCGGAGAAATGGCCGACCTCCGACCGAGACGCCGTCGGAGGGCTAATCGTCCGCGAGTCGGTGAACGGCGACTGGGTGACGGCGATTGCCTGGGAACGCTACCTGTCCGCGCAGGGCCACAACCCCTGGAAGTGCATGCATCTGGCCATTCAGCTCGGACCGCTGCGTCCCGCGGAGACGATCACCGTCCGCGGCCGGATCTACCTCTTCCGCGGCTCTAAGGAGGAGTGCTTGCATCGATATCGAGAAGAGTTCGGAGACTACGTATGACGGCTGACGCCAGGCCGCTCGAAGCCACAGCGCCGCTGACGGGCCACATGATCAACGCACAAGGGACCTTCGCCTCTCTCGACCGCTTTCTCAAGGAGCACACGTGAACGTCGTCGCCATCGTCTGTGACACCTTCCGGGCGGACATCATCGGCCCGGGGAAGAAGCTGAGCTTCGTCCGTACCCCCAACCTGGACCAGTTGGCCGGCGAGAGCGTCGTCTTCGACCGCGCCTACGGCGACGCGCAGGCCACTGTTCAGATGCGGCTGGCCTTCTTCACCGGCCACCGCACCTTCCCGTACCACCAGAACCCCGGCAACCGCGGCCTGATGGCCCAGAAGCTGGGCTGGCACCGCATCCCAGACGAGCGGATCACGCTGTCGGAGATTCTGTTCGAGCAGGGCTACGTCACCGGCCTGGTTTGCGACGTTCACCACCTGTTCAAGCCCAACATGAACTTCCACCGCGGCTTCATGCACTGGCACTTCGTCCGCGGCCAGGAAGCGGATCCCGTCCACTGCGGCCCGCTGGACGCGGTGGACTTGCGGCCGCACGTACCAGACGGCGAGGTGGACCTGCTGCGCCACGCCGGGCTGCGCCAGTACCTGGTTGGGGTGCAGGACCGGCGGACGGAGCTGAACTACATGACGCCGCAGGTGTTCGCCAACGCCATTCGCTTCCTGGAGGACAACTACCGCCGGCCGCCGTTCTTCCTGTGGATCGAGAGCTTTGCGCCACACGAGTACTGGGACCCGCCCCGCTACTTCGCCGACCAGTACTTCCGCGAGCCCGGCGTGCGCGACTACATCATGCCCACCTTCGCCAACAACGGCACCCCCGCCGAGATCGAGCGTACCAAGGCGCTGTACTACGGCTACGTCACCTTCGTGGATAAGTGGATCGGTGTCCTGCTGAACAAGCTGGACGAGATGCGCCTGCTGGACGACACGCTGGTCCTGTTCCTCAGCGACCACGGCACCGAGCTGATGGACAACGGCGTCTTCTCCAAGAACCGCCACGGGCCGCGCAATTACAACCAGCGGATCAACTGGATCATGCGCCTACCGGGCAAAGCGCACGCCGGCACCCGCGTGGAGCCGTACGTCATGAGCCACGACGTGCCGGCCACCATCCTCGACGTGCTGGGGATCGACAGCCCGGAGCCGATGCAGGGCCGCAGCGCTATGCCCCTGGTCCACAACCCGGCCGCCGACCTGCACGGCGACACCATCATCGCTGCCTGGGTCGAGCGGGCAAATGTCCGTGATCGGGAATGGTCCTACGTGATCGACACCATCAGGCCGGATGCCGAGCCCCTGCTCTTCCACACCGCGACCGACCCCGCCGAGTCCCGCAACGTCGCTTCAGACCACCCGCAGATCGTGCACGATCGCCGCCACCGCCTGGAGGAGTTCCTCGGCGGCACCCTGCCGTACACGTACAAACACCAACCAGACTTCCGCAATCTGATGAACCTGCAGCGCCACCTGGAAATCCGCCGGCGACTGGGGCTGCCGCTGTAGGTGGACCGCCGGCGCCGGTACAGCCGGTCACCGCAGCGGCCAGCATGGCCGCCGCTCCGCAGGAGATCACGTCCTATAATGGACCGTAATGGACCGTCGGCGGCACTGCGTGTGCCGCCGGTCGAGGAGGCAACAGATGCGCGCGATCGACGTCGACCGGCACATGCGTCGGGTTGGCACTTGGGTGGATTGGACGAGTACCGTCGATACGTTCAAAGCGGGCGATCCAGCGACTGAGGTCCGCGGCATTGCCGTTGCTTGGCCAAGCACCTGGCCGGCGCTCAGAGAGGCGCACCGGCTGGGCTGCAATCTCTTCGTCACCCACGAGACCACCTTCTCTACGCCGACGGAGGACGATTCCGCGATCTTCGCGACCCCACCGGCCCGCACCAAGCGCTCGTGGCTGGAAGAGACCGGGATGGTCGTCTACCGGTGCCACGACGTGTGGGACGTCATGCCGCAGTGGGGCGTGCTCGACAGGTGGGCCGGCGGCCTCGGGTGGCCAGGCCCTCCGCTCGCCGCCCAGAAGTATTACGCCGTGTACGCCGTTCCCGGTGGCGTGGCAACCGTCCGCGACCTCGCCCGGCACGTCCTGTACCGCACGACTGCCATCGGCCAGGAAC